>DATLYJ010000044.1 GCA_035574915.1 Dehalococcoidia bacterium
GTGACGCCGTTGCGCGGGTCCGTTATTTGCGGGCCCGTGCCCGTGAGCGCCGCCTCCCGTTGCGCGACCGTGGAGGACGGACTGGCGCCGGCGAGCACGGCCACTGCGCCCGAAACATGGGGCGCCGCCTGGGAAGTGCCGTACATCGGGAATCCCGCGGCCGTTATGCGCGCGCCGGGAGCGAGCAGCGAGAGAATGGAGGCTGACTGCGAGAAGCAGGTGATTTGGTCGGCTGCTGTTGTGAAGTCCGTGCAATCGCTATACGCCACCCCTCCGATGTTGGCGTCATACACAGCACCCACGCTTACAGCCCCGGGCGTGCAGGCTGGGCTCGATATGCCGTTCGTAAAGCCCCCGAGAGCATATGCATCGTTGCCGGATGACACGATGGGCAACACGCCGGCCTCGCGGACCCCTGCGAACGCCTCTAGATAGGGATTAGCGAGGCTGCACGCAACGGTGAAGTACGTCTCTGGAGAGCCAAGGCTCATGTTGGCCGCAACGATGTTGTGCGCGCTCTGATTGTCGATGACCCAGTTGAGAGCCGAAACGATGTCTGAGGTTGCTGCACCTAGGGAACATGGCGGGCCTGGCACGGGCTGAAAGACGTCAAGGCCAGCAACCTTTGCCCCTGGTGCCACCCCGACGGCGATTGCCGCGACGTTTGTTCCATGCGCACTGCACGCTGACGACCCGGGAGCAAAGTCCTGTTTCACCGCGACCTTGCATGTCGCCGGCGTGCCAACAGCAGTACAACCAAAAGCTGAATTGAGCTCGTTCACCTCTGTGTCGAGGATGGCAACGGTCGCGCCGGTGCCGGTGTGACCTGCACTCTCGGCAGCCGGCTGCCCAATCAGCGGCAGGCTCTGACCGAGCGACAGTTCAAGGAATCGATTGGCCGCAACGGCCACCGACGGATCCCGGAGCACTGCCGCAAGGGCCGCCTCGGATCGGAAGCGCACGTGCTGAAGAGCAAAGTGCGTATAGTCTCGGAGAACCACGGCCGCTCCGGCAGCCCGCGCCAGGGCTGTCGTCTTCAGCGTGGCGAATGCGGCAGCCTTGCGCCTGAGTATGTCGGCGTCATCCTTGGTGAGCCCTCGGCGCACCTTCTCGTCTCGGAACGCCGCAGTCACAGTCGAGGAGTCGACAACGAGGATCGCGTCCACCTGGCCGTCAGCGAGGATCGCGTCCAGCACAGCTCGGTCCAGCCGCCCCTGGCGCACGGCCTCCTCGAGTTCCTCCTGGGGAGTCGCCACCGCCGCGGCGATGCCAGAGGGGGCGCCAACTCTTTGCCGGACCAGGTCCTGAGGCGAGGCGCCACCGGCAGCGGCTGCCTGGTGGCCACTTCCGGAACCGCCGCTCGCGAGCAGGAGGGTGACGAGGATCAGCGCCGCGGAAGCAGGCGCGAGAAACCGGTTCAACGGACGGGCCCGGCGGGGGAGGGGATACGCAGGGGCATCACAATTTCGCTTAACGGACGGCTGATTGGATTATAAGGCCATCACAATCGCGGGCAAATACTCCCGCGCGAGATTTCCCTGAAGGCGCCGCCGCCAGCGCGCCCGGCGCCTAACCGCCGTGGCGCTCGCGGAGCTCGCGGCGCAGGAGCTTGCCGGAGGCCGTCCGGGGCAACTCCGGCAGGAAGACGAAGGTACGCGGGGCCTTGTAGCCGGCAAGGCGCTCGCGGCACCAGGCCCGCAGCGCCTCGGCGCCGGCCTCGGCGCCCGGCTCGAGCACCACCGCCGCCGCCACGCGCTGGCCCCACTCCCGGTCGGGAAGCGCGAACACGCCCGCCTCCCGCACCGCCGCGTGCGCCTCCAGCACCGCCTCCACCTCCGCCGGGTACACGTTCTCGCCCCCCGTCACGATGAGGTCGTCGCGACGGTCGGCCACATACAGGTAGCCCTCGCTGTCCAGGTAGCCGTAGTCGCCCGTGCGCAGGCTGCCGTCGCGCAGGGCGGCCGCGGTCGCCTCCGGCCGGCGCCAGTAACCGGCCATCACCGTCGGCCCCCGCACGGCGATCTCGCCCGCCTCGCCCGCCGGGGCGGCGCTGCCGTCCTCCCGCACGATGCTCAGCACCACCGTCAGCAGCGGCTTACCGGCCGACCCCGGCTTCGCAGCCGCCTCTTCCGGCAGGAGGGTCGACACCTGCGACGCCGCCTCCGTGAGCCCGTAAGTCGGCGCCACCGGTATGCCGCGGCGCAGGCACTCCTGCACCAGGTCCGCCGGCGCCGGGCCGCCGCCGAGGAGCACGCAGCGGAGCCTGGGGTGGTACGCGCCCTCATGCGCCGCCAGCATCCGCCGCAGCATCGTCGCCACCAGCGACACGATCGTCACATCGCCCCCGCTCAGGGCCTCGTTCACCCGCGCCGCGTCGAAGCCCTCGTGCACCTCGACCGTCATGCCGTACAGCACGCCGCGGAGCAGGATGGAGAGCCCGCCGACGTGGAACAGCGGCATGCAGGCGAGCCAGCGGTCGTCGTCCCGCACGCCCAGGTTCGCGGCCGAGCCGAGGGCGTTCCACAGGTGGTTGCCATAGGTGAGCATCGCCCCTTTTGGCCGCCCGCTCGTCCCGGAGGTGTAGATGATGCTGTGCAGCGCATCAAGGTCGAACTGACCCGCCTCCCCCATCGCCTCGCCGCCCGCCTCCGAGACCTCCTCCAGCGTCGCGAGCGCGCAGCGCGAAGGCGGTATGGGAGCGCCTCCGGCCGCCACCAGCAGCGCCGGCTCGCTGTCTGCGAGCTGCCAGGCCAACTCCGCGTCCGTTAAGCGCGTGTTGAGCGGCACCAGGGCGGCCCCGGCGCGCATCACGCCGAACACCACCTTGGCGAAGGCGGCGCTGTTCGGCGCCAGCAGCGCCACATGGTCGCCCGGCTTCACGCCCAGCGCCCGCAAGCGGCCTGCGACCCCGGAGGCCGCGGCGTCCAGGTCCGCGAAGCTAAGCGTCCCCTCACGCGAGACGATCGCCGTCCTCGCGGGCGACGCCGCGGCCCGTTGCCGGAGCCAGTCCGGCGTCGTCAGGCTCGGCTTCCCGCTCACAGCTCGAAGACCGTCGTGCAGTAGCGCGCCACGGCCGCCGGGTCCAGCTCGACGCCGAGGCCGGGCGCCTCAGGGACGGCCATCGTGCCGCCCTCGGCCGAGGGCGGGCTCGCGGCGAGCGCCGACTCCAGGAGCCCGAGCGTCGCGAGCCCGTGCGCGGTCTCCGGCGCCATCGCCGAAGCCAGGTGCAGCGCCGCCGCCGTCCCGACCGCCGTGTCGATGCTCGTCGTGAACGTGACCTTCACCCCCACCGCCAGGGCGGAGGCCGCGACCTCCCTGGCCGCGGTTATGCCGCCGATGGCCACGGGCTTGAGCACCAGCACGTCCGCCGCGCCAGACCGCAGCACCCGGTGCGCCGCCGCGGCGTCCGAGATCTCCTCGTCCGCGGCCAGCGGCACCCGCGTCGAGTCCCGCAGCCGCCGGAACGCCTCGAGGTTCCCCGGCGGTATCGGCTGCTCGATGTACTCCGGCTCATAGGGGGCGAAGTTCTTGATCATGTGGAAAGCCACATCCTCGTCCCAGGCCCCGTTCGCGTCCAGGCGCAGCCCGCGGTCCGGCCCCGCCGCGCCCCGGGCCGCCTTCACCCGCTCGATCTCCTCCCGCGCGCTGGCCGCTATCCCCACCTTGAGCTTCAGGCAGTCGAAGCCGGCGCGGCAGGCGGCGGACGCCTGCTCGTACACCACCTCCGGCGCCACCGCCGTGACCAGCGCGTTCACCTCCACCTCGCTGGCCGGCGAGGCCGCCAGCACCAGCGCCAGCGGCCGCTGCCAGGAGCGCGCCAGGAGGTCCCACGCGGCCATGTCGACGGCCGCGCCCGCAGGCCCCGGGCCGGTGCCCTCCACGATCGCCTCGACCTCCCGCCCGATCGCCGCGCGCAGCGTGGCCTCGACGCTCCGGCCGAAGGCCTCGATGTCCCCCGCCGCGTCCGGCAAGAGCGACGCCTCCCCCAGGCCCGTAAGGCCGGACTCCGACCGCAGCTCGACTATGAAGCCTTCGCGCGCGGCCGCGGAGCCGCGGGCGGTGGCGTAAGGCTGGCGAAAGGGCACCCGGTAGCGCAGCAAGCGGGCGCCCGCGACCTTCATGGGCCTACGGGAAGCGCGGGAAGCGCGAGAAGTCGGGCTTGCGCTTCTCGAGGAAGGCGTTCTTGCCCTCCTTCGCCTCGTCCGTCAGGTAGTAGAGCAGCGTCGCGTCCCCGGCGAACTGCTGCAGGCCGGCAAGGCCGTCCTCGGCTGCGCTGAAAGCCGCCTTGATGAACCGCAGGGCCAGCGGGCTCTTCTCCAGGATCTCCTTGCACCACTGCACCGTCTCCTCCTCCAGGCGCTCGAGGGGGACGACGGCGTTCACCAGGCCCATCTCGTACGCCCTGCGGGCGTCGTACTGCCGGCAGAGGAACCAGAACTCCTTCGCCCGCTTGTCGCCCACCAGCCGCGCGAGCAGGGACGATCCGAAGCCGGCGTCGAAGCTGCCGACCCGCGGCCCCGTCTGGCCGAAGATGGCGTTGTCCGCGGCGATGGTCAGGTCGCAGACCACGTGCAGGACGTGGCCGCCGCCGATCGCGTATCCGGCGACCATCGCGATCACCGGCTTGGGCAGCGCCCGTATCTGCCGTTGCAGTTCGAGGACGTTGAGCCGGGGCACGCCGTCGTCGCCGACGTAGCCGCCGTCGCCCCGGATTCGCTGGTCGCCTCCGGAGCAGAAGGCCTGCGTGCCGGCGCCGGTAAGGATGATGACCCCCACGCGGTTGTCCTCGTGCGCCCGGCTGAAGGCGTCCGACAGCTCGAACAGCGTCTGCGGACGGAAGGCGTTACGCACCTCCGGCCGGTTGATCGTGATCTTGGCGATCCCCTCGTAGTACTCGAAGAGGATGTCCTTGTATTCCCGGATCGGCTCCCAGTTGAACCCCATGTCAGGCCTCCACCTTTTCGCTCAATAGAAACCTTGTCAGGAACTCGCCCGCCGCTTCGGCGAATGCCTCCGGGCGTTCGAAGTGCGTCGCGTGCCCCGCGCCCGGGATGATGCGCACCTCCGCGCCCGGGACCAGCGCCGCCATCGACCGCGCCAGGGCCGCGTAGCGGGCGTCCAGTTCGCCGGCCACGAACAGGACCGGCAGCCGCAGTCCCGGCAGCCGGTCGAAGACGTAGTCCTGCGCGCCGGCGCCCATGCCCCGCAGGCTGTTCGCCAGCCCCCTGGGCGAGTTCTGGAGCCGCTGCGCCCGCAGCGCCGCTCGCCGTGACTCCGGCAGCAGCTTCTGGCTCTCCCACAGCGGTATCGACTGCCAGTAGTCCACGAAGGCCTCGATGCCTTCGCGCTCGATGCGCTCCGCCAGCGCCTCGTCGCTGGCTACGCGCGCCGCCCGCTCGGCGGCGTCCGCGATGCCGGCCGACGCGCTCTCGATGACGAGCGCGCTCACTCGCTCTGGCCGCCCGAGCGCGAACTGCAGCGCCAGCCGGCCGCCCATCGAGTAGCCGGCGAGCGCCGCCCGCTCGATGCCCAGGGCATCGAGCAGGGCCGCGAGGTCGGCGCAGAAGGCCGGCGCCGTGTAGCGCTCGACGCTGGCCGGCGAGTCGGAATCGCCGTGCCCCGTTATGTCGACCGCAACCGCACGGAGGCGCGGCCAGCGCTCGGCGATCGGCCGCCAGTTCGTCGCGCGGCCCGTGAACCCGTGCAAGAGCACCACGGGCGGCCCCTCGCCCCAGACCTCCACGTTCAGGCCGATGCCGTTGACCTGCACGCGCATCAGCGCCCCTCCAGGGCGCCGGCCTTCTCGCGCTCGCGCGCCAGCGCCTCGCTCACCTTGGACCAGATGTCGCGGTGCACGGCCAGGTTCTCGGCGCGGTCGGTCCGCACCTCGATGAGGGTGACCCCCGCGCTCCCCAGCGATCGCGCGACCGCCGCGTCGAACTCATCCGGGCTCTGCGGACAGGCGTAGTCGAGCCCGTAGAGCGCGGCCGCGTGCTCGAAGGTGAGCCCGTGCGGCGTGCCGAAAAGCTCCTCGAAGTGCTCCCCCTGCTCGGCCTGCGGCAGGAAGGAGAAGATCGCGCCGCCATCGTTGTTGATCACCACGATCGTCGCGTTGATGCCGTGGCGCTTCGCCGCGAAGAGGCCGTTCATGTCGTGGTAGAGCGAGATGTCACCCAGGACGAGCACCGTGGGCTGGCCGCTGGCGGCCGCGACCCCGAGCGCCGTCGAGACCACGCCGTCGATGCCGCTCGCGCCTCGGTTGGCCAGAAAGCGCAACCTCTTCGCGCTCGCGGGCCAGAAGGAGTCGAGGTCGCGCACCGGCATGCTGTTGCCGGCGAAGACGACCGAGTCCTCCGGCACGAGTTCCGCGAGGCGGCGGAACACAAGCGGCTCCGTGAGCTTCCCGCAGCCGCCGATCTCGGACTCGATGACCGCGGCGGCCGTCTCGTTCGCGCGGCGCCAGGCGTCGAGCCAGGCGCGCTGCTCCGCGGCGCCGGGACCGGGCCCTTCGCCGGGCCCGTGGTCCGCTTCGCCGTAGGCCTCCGCCACCTGCTCGATCAGGCCCATCGCCTGCAGGCCGGACCCCCAGCCGATGTGGCTCGCCGTCCGCGCGGGGTCTACCCATGTCTCCGGGGGCGTCACGACTATCTGGACGGCCTCGCTGTTCCTCTCGAGGAACTGCTGCAGCGGCTTGGAAGTCGGCACGGCGCCGATGCGCACCACGTAGTCGAAGGCCAGGCTCGCCGCCGTCGCCTCGTCCCTGAGAAAGGCGTCGTAGCGGTCGATCACGGGCCCCGCCAGGGCGCCGCACCTCAGCTGCGAGAACGCATCGGCGAGCACGGGTATGCCCCGCCGCAGCGCCGCGCTCAGGGCCTCATGGCCGCCGTTGCCCGCGTCCATCGGGCCGCAGACGACGAGGCCTCTGGCCGCCGGCCCGAGTTTCGCCCGTAGGTCGGGAATGTCCAGCGAGGGGTGGGAGGGGCTGCCTCGGCTCACGGCCGTGAGCCGCCGAGGCCGGGCCTCCGCGGCCTCGTCCCTCTGGCGCGGCGCCGGCACCAGCGGCTCCCGGAACGGGAAATTCAGGTGCACCGGCCCGGGCGGCGCCGAGAGCGCGGTCGCGACGGCGCGGTCGGCGGCATAGCGGGCGTGGCGGACGGCGAGCGGTGTCGCTTCGGGCAGCAGCATCTCCTCGAAACGTTTGGCGTGCGACCCGTACAGACGCACCTGGTCGATCGTCTGCAGCGCGCCCACGTCGCGCAGCTCCTGGGGGCGGTCGGCCGTGAGCACCAGCAGCGGCGTCTGCCCGTACTTCGCCTCTACCACCGCGGGCAGGAAGTTCGCCGCCGCCGTGCCGGAGGTGCACACCACGGCCGCGGGCCGGCGCTGGGCCTTCGATATTCCGAGCGCGAAGAATGCCGCCGACCGCTCGTCCAGGTGCATCCACGTCCTCAGCTTCGGGTGCTCCCGTACCAGCATCGCCAGCGGCGTCGAGCGCGAACCGGGGCACACCACCACGTCCGTGACGCCGCAAAGCGCCATCTCGTCGACGAATGCCCCGACGTATGCCCGCAGGGCGACGGCGTGCGCGTCCACTACTCCACGCCTAGCGCAGACAGCATCGCCTGCAGCTTCACGTTGGACTCCTCGTACTCGCGCCCGGGGTCGGAGCCGGCGACGATGCCGCAGCCCGCGTAAAGCGTGACCTGCTCGCCCTCCGCCAGCGCCGACCGGATGGCCACCACGAACTCGCCGTTGCCGCCCGCGTCCACCCAGCCGCAGGGCCCGGCGTACCAGCCGCGGTCGAAGGCCTCGTACCTCTCGATCAGCTCCAGCGCCGCCTCCCGGGGCTGCCCTCCCGTCGCCGGCGTGGGATGCAGGCGCTCCACGAACTCGAAGATGTCCTGGCCCGGCAGCGCCAGCGCCGACACGGGCGTATACAGGTGATGCACGTTCGCGTAGCTGACGATGCGCGGCGCAGGCGCGACCTCCACGCTCACGCACAGCGGCGCCAGCGCCTCTTCGATCGCCGACACGACGACCTTGTGCTCGTGCAGCTCCTTGGGGTCGTGCAGGAGCCGCGAGGCCATCTCCCGGTCCTCCGTCTCGTCCCGCCCGCGCGAAATCGACCCCGCCAGCGCGTCGACGTTCACGACGCCGTCCTGGATGCGCAGCAGCCGCTCCGGGGTGGCGCCGAAAAAGCAGGCCCCCTCCCGGGCGAACGCGAACAGCGTGCAGGAAGCGTAGCGGGAGGCGAGGCGGCGCAGCGCCGCGGAGAAGTCTACGCCCCCTTCCGCCCGCAGCCTCACGGTCCGCGCCAGCACCACCTTTTCCGCTCTGCCAGCCTCGATGTCCGCCAGCAGCGAACGCACGGCAGCCTCCCAGGCCTCCCGTTCGTCCTCGTCCGCCGGGCAGGGGGCCAGGGGACGCGGCTCATGCGAGTCCCCGCCGGGCGCGGTCAGGCGCGCTAGCTCACGCTCCACGGCAAGGACCTCCGCCTCGGCCTCTGTTCCTTCGGTCACCGGCAGCGACACCGTCAGCCACCATTCGCCTCGCTGGCAGGCGAAGAGGAACCGCGGCACGGAAAGGGCGGCGTCCGGGAGTCGAGACTCAGGACCGCCGGCGGCCGGCTTGAAGGCGAAGGCCCCCAGCGCGACCGGCGCCTCGAAGGGCGCCGTGCCGGCATCGACCACGGCCTCGTCCAGCGCCGCCTTCCACGCCCGTCGCGTCTCGTCGATGCGGTTGGCGCCGGCCGCTTTCAGGCTCCAGGCCTCTCCGGCCGCGACCATCGCGACGCCATCCGACGGTTGCTGCCAGAAGGCGGCCGGAGCGCCGGCGCGTTCGAACACCGCTACGGGGTCCACGGGGTCACAGGCCAGGGTCACGGACGCCAGCACCGGCCGCCCCTGGGCCGTCGCCGCCTCTCGGGCGCGGCCAAGGACGCCCTGCAGACGTTCCCGCAGCTCCCGCTCGAAGCTCGCCTCCGGCGGCGGCACGCGGACGCCGACGCTGCGCACCAGCAGCGGCCGTAGCGCCTCGTAGGCGTCGTGCAGGCGGGCGGGCTTGCCCGACAGGAGCCAGCGCATCACCACCTCGTTGAGGGCGCCGAACCAGGCCGTTGCCGCCACCTGCGTGTCCAGCGGCTCGATGACCCCGAGGCGCACCGCCTCGTCCAGCTGCTCCTTGATGATCGACGCGAACTCCTCGTGGATCTCCGACAGCCGGCGGTGGAACTCCTTGCCCGCGCCCAGGGCCTCGATCATGAACAGGCGCGCCAGCGAGCGGTGCGAAGCGAATGTCCGCAGCACGACAACCAGGGCGGCGTCGGCGCGCTTTATCGGGTCCGGTTCCGACTCGATCGTCTCCTCGATCTTCCGGCGCAGCCTCGATGCCGTCCGGTCCAGGAGCTCCAGGAAAATGGCCTGCTTGCCCGGGAAGTGAAAGTAGACGCCGCCCTTGGAGGTCTTTGACTCGCTCGCGATGTCGTCCACGGCCGCGTCCCGGTAGCCCTTGCGCGCGAAGACACGCAGGGCGGCGTCGAGGATCTTCTCGTGGCGGCGGCTGGCGCGTTCCTGCGGGATCATTTCCAAATCCGACCGACGCGTCGGTTTGTCCGCATCCTACTCCCGCTGAGCGCTAGGGACAACACGCTCACGCCCGTCGCGACTCTCCACCACAGTCAGGCGCCGGAGGGCGCGCGCGAAACCCCCGGCGCTTTGCTCACCCTTCCGGGTGCGGCTGCTCGGCTTCAGCGGCGTAGAATGCGGAAACCGCCGTTTGCTAAGATTCGTACCTGGTATTGCATTCGAGTCCCCTGACTGCAGGGGCAGGGAGCTTGGGAGCTTTCCGAAGCGCGGGGACAGGGAGGATAGGGCGATGAACAAGACGATTCTCGGACTCTTCGGCGTGATCGCTGCCCTCGTCATCGTCCTCGGCGTCCTCGCGATCGTCATCCTCGGCGGCGGCGGCGACGATGGTGGCGGTGGTTCTACCCAGGGCGGCGACCCCCTGAACCCGAACCGGGGTGGCGCCCAGGCAGCGGCGGGAGACCTGAGACTCCTCGGCGCTGACCCCATCACCCTCGACCCCGCGCTCGCCGGCGACGCCGGCTCCGCGACCTACATCGTCGAGATCTTCGGCGGCCTCGTAACCCTGGACCGCGACCTGAAGGTCGTCCCCGACATCGCCGAGCGCTGGGAGGTCAGCCCTGACGGCCGCACCTACACGTTCTTCCTGCGCCGCAACGCCCTCTTCCACGACGGCCGCCCCGTGACCGCGGACGACTTCAAGTACTCCATCGAGCGCACCGCCAATCCACGCACGGCGTCCACCACCGCCGAGGCCTACCTGGGCGACATCGTGGGCGCGCGCGACATGATCCGCGGCCGCGCCCAGTCCATCTCCGGGGTCCAGGTCGTCGACAGCCTGACGCTCCGCATCACCATCGACGAGCCGAAGCCTTACTTCCTCGCCAAGCTGACCTACCCGACCGCCTTCGTGGTCGACAAAAACCAGGTCGAAGCCAACCCGCGCAACTGGACGCGCCGCCCGAACGGCACCGGCCCCTACAAGCTCCAGGAGTGGCGCCTCAACGAGCGCATCATCCTTACCGCCAACGACAAGTATCACCTGGGCGCGCCGTCCGTGAAGCGCGTGCTGTTCAACCTTGCCGGCGGCTCCGCGCTCACGCAGTTCGAGAATAATGAGATCGATGTCGCGGGCATCAGCATCAACGACATCGAGCGCGTCCGCAGCCCGCGCGACAAGCTCAACCCGCTGTACCGCACGGCTCCCAGCCTCTCCATCGACTACATAGGCTTCAACACCAAGACCGCGCCCTTCGACGATCCCAAGGTCCGCCAGGCTTTCGCCCTCGCCATCGACCGCGAGCAGATCGCGAAGGTGCTGTTCAAGGACATGGTGCCGGTGGCGAACGGCTTCCTGCCTGCCGGCTCTCCGGGCTACAACCCGAACTCGAAGGGGCCAGAGTACAACCCGGAGCGGGCACGCCAGCTGCTCCAGGAGTCCAAGTACGCCGGCCGCCTGCCGCCGATCACCTTCACGGAAGCTGGCGCGGGCGCGACCGCCGGCCTCGACACCCAGGCCATCATCGAGATGTGGAAGCAGAACCTCGGCGTCGAGGTGCGCATCGCCCAGACCGAGGTCGCGGCCTTCTTCGATGACCTCGACCGCGGCAACCTCCAGCTCTTCAGTTCCGGCTGGATCATGGACTACCCCGACCCCGAGAACGTCCTCGACCTCCTCTTCCACAGCCGCAGCCGCCAGAACAACACGCGCTACGAGAACCCCGAGTATGACGCCCTGGTGGAGCGGGCCCGCACGGAGCAGAACGTCGAGCGGCGCCTCGCGCTCTACCGGGAGGCCGAGCAGATCCTCCTGCGCGACCTGCCCTGGGTGCCGCTGACCTTCGGCGTCCAACACTTCGTGGTGCAGCCGCACGTCAAGGGCTATGACCCGCGGGCGATGATTATCCCGCGTCTGCGCTTCGTGACCATCGAGCGCTAGCAGGCCGCAGAGCAGCCGTGCAGGGGGCCCTCCCTTACCTGATGCGACGGCTACTCTGGCTGCCGGTCATCCTCTTCGCCGTCACAGCCATAACCTTCACGATGGCCCGCCTCGGCCCCGGAGACCCCATCTCCATCCTCCAGGGCCAGTTCCGCGACCCCGAAGTGCGGGAGCGCATCCGTAAGGAACGCGGCCTCGATGACCCGATCTGGGAGCAGTACTACATCTACATGAAGGGGGTCTTGACCGGCCTCGAGTTCGGCGAGAGCTACCGCTTTCGCGGCATAGACGTCGAGGAGATCATGTTCCCCGCCATCTGGCGCTCCATGCAGTACAACGCCGTAGCCTTGACCATCACCATGGGCATCGGCATTCCCGTCGGCGTCTTCGCCGCCCGCCGGCAGGGCACATGGGTCGACCCCGCCTCGATCAGCACCTTCCTCCTCTTCCAGTCGATCCCGAGCCTGATCTCGGTGCCTTTTCTGCTGCTTTTCTTCCCCCTGAAGCTCGGCGTGCTCGACGCCCGGGGTTGGCCCCAGGACTGCCCCGTCTATCTCGACGTCCTGCCATCCGGCTATGAGTGCATCGGCGTCCTGAGCGAGCAGGCCGTGATCCCAATCCTGGCCCTCTCCGTGCCCGGGATCGCCGTGTGGGCCCGCTACACGCGCGCCTTCACCCTGGACGTGCTCGCCGCCGACTACGTCCGCACCGCGCGCATGAAGGGCATCAGCGAACCCGTGGTCATGGCGCGGCACGTCATGCGCAACGCCATGCTCCCCTTGAGCACGATCATCATCTTCTCGCTCGTCGGCCTCCTCGAAGGCTCCTTCTTCGTCGAGACCCTCACGGGCATCCCCGGCTTCGGCCGCCTCGCCTTCGAGTCCATCGGCGGCCGCGACTACGACATGATCATGGCCATCACCATCGTCGGCTCCACCGCCTTCGTCCTCGCTAGCATCGCCGTAGACATCGTTTACACCCTCATCGACCCGAGGATCCGCTATGGCAGTCGGGGCTGAGCTCCGTCCCGGCGAGGAGACAAAGGCCGCCGAGCGGCACGGCGCGCCCTTCCCCTGGAACCTCCGCATCGTGCTCGCCATAGAAGCCGTCGTCCTCGCCGTCTTTTCGGCCGCCTTCGGCCTCGCGGACGGCGTCGTGGCCATGCTGGTGGGCCTCTATGTCTGCGCCGCCATCACCGTCTTCGTGGTCGCCGCTTCGGATAGCCCCTCGGGCATCGCCACCCGCCGCCTCCTGCGCAAGAAGCTCGCCGTCGGCGCCATCGCCTTCATCGCCCTCTTCTACTTCGTGGGCATCACCGCCCCCGTCCTGCCCATCCATGCCTACACGGACCAGAACCTTGCCGAAGCCGAAGAGGGTCCCTCCCTGGCGCATCCCTTTGGCACGGACATGCTTGGCCGCGACCAACTGAGCCGCGTCGTCTGGGCCTCCCAGACCACGGTGATCGTCACGGTCGCCACCCTGACCACCGGCGGGCTGATCCTCTCCGTTGGCCTCGGGCTTTTCACGGGCTACCTCGGCGGCTGGTTCGACAACGTCGTCATGCGCATCGGCGACATGGTCGCCAGCATCCCGACGATCTTCATGCTCATCCTGATAAACGCCACCCTGAAGAATCAGGTGCGCTCCGTAGCGGACTCGGTCGAAGACCTCACGGGCATCGGCGGCATCGTCGAGTCGGGCGCGCCCGACTACTTCCTGGTCTTCGGGGCGCTCTCCCTCTTCGGCTGGGTCGGGGGCGCCCGCATCATCCGCTCTCAGGTGCTGGCCCTGCGCGAGACCGAGTTCATCCTGGCCGCGCGCGCCCTCGGCGCCCCCACCGCCAGGATCGTCGTCCGCCACCTCCTGCCCAACGTAAGCAACACCATCATCGTCGGTCTGTCCCTCGGCCTCGCCGGCATCGCCGGCTCGGAGATCGTGCTCACCTGGTTCGGGATCGGCATCCAGCCGCCCCACCCGAGCTTCGGCTCCCTGATCTTCGAGGCCAGCAGCGTCCGCACCGTGAACAGCCACCCGCACCTGCTGGTCTTCCCCGCCCTGGTGGTCGGCGGCCTCCTCTTCGCCTTCAACCTCCTCGGCGATGCCCTGACCGACGTCTTCACGCCCAAGGCGCGCTGACCCCCCGCGCCACGCCGCGCGCCCCCTCCCTCCCCTCGCCCGCCATGCGCCGCCACGGCGACGAGTGGCCTCAGGCCGGCACGCGCTATGCTGTGCGCCGTGGACCCGAAGCAAGCCGCCCGCGAAGCCCTCGACAAGCTCGCGCCCCGGCTCCTCGACCTGAGCCACCGCATCCATGCCCACCCGGAGCTTTCTTTCCAGGAGGAGCTAGCCTCCACCTGGCTCTGCCAGGAGCTTGCCGCCGCTGGCTTCGAGGTCGAGCGCGGCGTCTGCGGCCTGCCGACCGCCTTCGTCGCCCGCGCCGGCAAGGGCGCCCTCAACGTCGCCTTCGTCGCCGAATACGACGCCCTGCCCGGGGCTGGCCATGCCTGCGGCCACAACGTCATCGCGGCCGCGGCCGCCGGCGCCGGCCTGCTCCTGGCGCCCCTCGCCGCCGACCTCGACCTCACCGTGTCGGTGATCGGGACGCCGGCCGAGGAGGGTGGAGGCGGCAAGATCCTCATGCTCGAAGGCGGCGCCTTCGACGGCGTCCACGCCGCCCTCATGGTCCACCCCTATCCCTTCGAGCTCGCCGAGACGCCGACGCTCGCCGCGCAGGTGTTCGAAGTCCACTACTTCGGCAAGGAGGCCCACGCCTCCGCCTTCCCCGAGCTCGGGATCAACGCCGGCGACGCCCTCACCATCGCCCAGGTGGCCATCGGCCTGCTCCGCCAGCGGCTGCGCTCCACCGACCGCATCCACGGCATCGTCAGCAAGGGCGGCGACGCCTCGAACGTCATCCCCGCGCACACCATCGGCTCGTACATGGCGCGCGCCCGCACCCTGGAGGAGCTGGCCGAAGTGATGGAGCAGGCGCGCCGCTGCTTCGAGGCCGGCGCCCTCGCTACCGGCGCCCGCCTCGAGGTTAGGGCCGAGAAGCCCTACGCCGAGATGCGGCAGGACCCGGACCTCACTCGCCTCTACGTCGCCAACGCCGCCGTCCTTGGCCGCGAGCCCGGGGCAATGACGCCCGACCTCATGAAGCGGGCCTTCTCCACCGACATGGGCAACGTCTCCCAGGCCATCCCCTCCATCCACCCCGGCATCAGCCTCGAATGCTTCCCGGACGCCAACCACCAGCCGGAGTTCGCCGCCCATGCCGCCTCCGCGGCCGGCGACCGCGCCGTCCTCGACGGGGCCCTCCTCCTCGCCTGGACGGCCGTTGACGCCGCGACCGATGCCGGACTCCGCCGCCGCCTGCTCGGCTCCGCCTCCCGGAGCCGGCGGGCCAGGTAACCGCGTCGCGCCCGACGCGGCCTCCGGCGCCGCCCCAAGCCGACGCCTCCTCGCGGCGACGATAAGGAGCTACCCTATTGGGCTTAAGGCCCCTGAGTCGTTACCCTTGGTCAGGCCGTTCCAGGAAAAGGCCGCCCGGTAGCCCGCTGCTATAATCGAGACAGCCTTGCGAATCACCGCCGAACCTCTACCACAACGTCAGGTCCAGCTCGAAATCGAGGTCGAGCCCGAGCGCCACAACGAGGCGATCGAGAAAGCCTACCGGAAGCTCGCGCCGCGCGTCCGCATCCCCGGCTTTCGCCCCGGCAAGGCCCCCAGGCCGCTCATCGAGAAGCAACTTGGCCGCCAGCGCCTCCTGCATGAGGCCATGGAGATTCTCGTCCCGGACGTCTACAAGGAGGCCATCGAGGAACAGAAGCTCGACCCGGTCGCCAGCCCCGAGCTCGAAGTCCTGAGCCACGAGCCTTTCGTCCTCAAGGCCACCGTCCCACTGAAGCCTCACGTCGACCTCGGCGACTACAAGTCGCTCCGCGTGCCCAGGCCCCCCGTTAGCATCAGCGAGCAGCGGGTCGAGGACACTCTCACCACCCTGCGCCGCCGCTACGGCACCATCGAGCCCGTCGACCGCCCGGCCCAGAAAGGCGACATCATCCGCGGCACGATCTCGGTCGAGGTCGACGGCAGCAAGCTCTACGAACAGTCCGACATCGAGTACCGCCTCTCGGACGACTCCCTGCGGTCGCTCCCCGGCCTCGCGGGCGCCATCGTTGGCCTGTCCAAGGGCGCCGACGAGACCCGCAAGGTCCAGGTCCCGGAGGACTTCGAGGACAAGCGCCTCGCCGGCAAGGAAGTCACCTACCACATCGTCGTCGAAGAGGTGAAGGAGGAGCGGCTCGCGGAGCTCAACGACGAGTTCGCCAGGGAGGTCGGCGAGGGCTTCGCCAGCCTCGACGAACTGAAAGACCGCCTGCGCAGCGACCTCCTCGCCGCCGAAGAGGACGAAGCCCGGCACGCCTACCAGCACGAGGTCATCGAGGCGCTGGTCGCCCAGGCGAAGTTCGAGTACCCCTCCGTCCTGCTCGAGCGCGAGATCGACCGCGTGCTCGAAGAGCAGGCGAACCTCGACCCGCGCGACCCCCGCGCGCAGGAGCTCTACATCTCCCGCATCGGCAAGAGCGAACAGGAAGTGCGCGACGAGGTCCGCGAAATGGCCGAGGCAAGATTGCGGCGCTCACTGGTGCTGACTCGCTTTGCCGAGGCCGAGAATATTTCAGTCACCCATGAGGAGATCGACGCCGAGATCGACCGCATGGCAGCCTCCGCCGGTGATCAGGCGGACACCATCCGGCGCGTCTTCGGCACCGAGAGCGGGCACGCGACCATAGAGAACACGCTGCTCACGAGGAAGACGCTGGAGAGACTGGTGGAGCTGGCGAGCGCGGGCAGCCCCGCGGAGGCCCCTGAAGCGCCGAAGCCCGCCAAGAAGCGCCGGTCAGCGCCGCGCGAGGCCGGCCAGGACTGACCGCGGCTGCGCGGCCAGGATAGGACAGGAGCGAATGAGTCAGGAATTTCCCAGGGCCATCATACCCGCCGTAGTCGAGACCACACCCCGGGGCGAGCGCGTCTACGACATCTACTCGATGCTCCTCAAGGAGCGGATCGTCTTTCTCGGCACGCCGATAGACGACCAGGTGGCTAACGCCATCATCGCCCAGTTCCTGCACCTAGAGCGCGAGGACCCCGAGCGCGACATCAGCCTCTACATCAACTCGCCCGGAGGCTCAGTGCACGCCGGCCTCGCCATCTACGACGCCATGCGCCTCAATCGCTGCGACGTAGCCACCTACTGCGTCGGCCTCTGCGCCAGCATGGCCACCGTCCTCCTCAGCTCCGGCACGCCGGGCAAGCGCTACGCCATGCCCAACTCGACCATCCACATGCACCAGGTCATGGGCGGCACCCGCGGCCAGGCTTCAGACATTGAGATCGAGGCGCGCGAGACCCTGCGGGTCAACGACCTCCTCCGGAACATCCTCGCCCAGAACACCGGCCAGGATCCGGAGCGAATACGGCGCGACTTCGACCGAAACTTCTACATGGATGCGCAACAGGCCAAGGAATACGGCCTGATTGACGAGATCCTCTCGAAGCAGCAGGCCTAGGGCGGGCACGGGAGAACTTATGGCGACCAACAAAGGAACGCGGATGCAGTACCACTGCTCCTTCTGTGCCAAGGCCCAGGACCAGGTCAAGAAGCTCATCGCCGGCCCCGGGGCCGTCTACATCTGTGACGAGTGCGTCGAGCTCTGCCGCGAGATCATCGAGGAGGAAGGCGCGCCCGCCAAGGCTAAGACCAGCCAGAAGGTGCCGCCTCCCAAGGCCCTCTACGAGCAACTCAGCGAGTACGTCATCGGCCAGGAGCAGGCGAAGAAAATCCTCTCCGTGGCCGTCTACAACCACTACAAGCGCGTCAACGCCACCGGCGGCCCGGGAGAGGTCGAGCTCGAGAAGAGCAACATCCTTCTCGTCGGCCCCACCGGGGTCGGCAAGACCCACCTCGCCCGCACGCTCGCCAAGATCCTGGACGTCCCCTTCACCATCGCCGACGCCACGGCGCTGACCGAAGCCGGCTACGTCGGCGAGGACGTCGAGAACATCCTCCTGCACCTGATCCAGGCAGCCGACCTCGACGTCAGCCGCGCCGAACGCGGCATCGTCTACATCGACGAGATCGACAAGATCTCCCGCAAGAGCGACAACCCTTCCATCACGCGCGACGTCTCCGGCGAGGGCGTGCAGCAGGCCCTCCTCAAGATCATCGAAGGGACGGTCGCCAACGTGCCGCCTCAGGGCGGGCGCAAGCACCCCCACCAGGACTTCATCCAGATCAACACGCAGAACATCTTGTTCATCTGCGGCGGCGCCTTCGAGGGCATCGACCGCATCATCGAGAAGCGCATAGGCCGCGACCGGCGCGCCATGGGCTTCAAGGCCGACCTCGACCGCAAGCAGGGCCAGGCCCGCATCGACGAGCTCATGAAGCTCGTCACCCACGACGACCTGCTCGCTTACGGCCTCATCCCTGAGTTCGTCGGCCGCCTGCCGCTCGTCGTCGGCCTCGAATCGCTGAACAAGGACATCCTCGTCCGCATCCTGACCGAGCCGAAGAACGCCGTCCTGCGCCAGTTCCAGAAATTCTTCGCCCTGGACGGAGTCGAGCTGATCTTCACTCAGGACGCCCTCGACGCCATCGCCGAGGAGGCCATCCGGCACAAGACAGGCGCCCGGGGCCTGCGCACCGTCCTCGAGGACACGCTCCTGGACGTCATGTACGAGATCCCCTCGCGCTCCGACATCAAGAAGTGCGTGGTCAACGCCGACACCATACGCGGCCGCCTGCGGCCCCTGCTCCTGACAAGCAGCGGCCAGGAAGTCGCCTCCGGCGAGGAGGACAGGCTGCGCCTCCGTAACGCCAGCGCTTGACCGGGCCTGACTGAAGGGCCGCCGCGGCAGAGTACACAGGCGGCTTCCCGCGCCAGAAGCTCGCCCTGCGGCGCGGCCGCCCTCACGCCACCAGCGCCAGGGCCTTCCTTGCCGCGCGAGGGCCTCCCCGAGCCTCCGTCGAGGCCTCTACGCTCGACTGCCGGGATTGGGCCAGCCTACCTGTACGCGGTCAGCACCACCAGCGACGTCGCCACCCACCCGATCACCGTCAGCAGCAACGGCACGTCCTTGAGCAGCACTTCCTCCGGGCTGCCGCCCTCGTTCTTGACGTGGGACAGGTAAAGATAGCGGAACAGCCCGTAGATCACGAAGGGCACGGTCAGCATCATCGCGTGGTTGTCGGGCAGGTTCGGCGCCGTGAACGTGTATAGCGCGTAGGCGATCACGGTGGACGCCGTCACCATGTCCGTCATCTGGTCCAGGAAGGCCAGGCTGTAGTGCTCCAGCGTGCGCCGGTGTTCGCCGGCGCCGTCCTGGAGGAGCATCACCTCCGCCCGGCGCTTCGTGATCGCCAGGAACAGCGCCCCGAGCCCCGTGACCACGTAGAGCCAGGGCGAGATCGGTACGTCGATCGCGTAAGCGCCGGCGACCGCCCGCAGGACGAAGCCCGCCGCGATCGCCATCACGTCCAGGATCACCTCATGCTTGAGGAAGTACGTGTAGAGCTGCATCAACGCCAGGTAGCCGGCGACCACGGCGCCCGTCCGCCAATCGATCAGGAAGCCGCCGCCGATGGCGACGGCGCTCAGGGCCAGGGCCCAGGCCCACGCCGCCCCCGGCGCAAGCTGCCCTGAGGCTATCGGCCGGCGGCTCTTCCTCGGGTGCAGCCTGTCCTGCTCCCTGTCCCTGATGTCGTTCACCAGGTAGTCCGCCCCCGACGCCAGCGAAAAGACGATCGCCGTCAGGAGCGCGCGCAGCACCAGGTGGTCCCAGGTCGAAGGCTCCTCCGGCGTCCAGTGCTGGTTGACGGAGAAAATGAACGCCAGGAAGACGATGCCGCTCTTCGTCCACTGCTTGGGACGCATCGAGAGGACGACAGCGGAGAGGTGCCGGAGGAGCGAGCCCGGCAGCGACGCTGGCCTGGCAGCCGGCGAAGCGATCGCCCGGGCGGAGTCTTCAGCCATCTTCGCGGATCATATCGGCGCCCCCCTCAGAGGGTCAAAGCCGCCGCGATAAGGCTCCGCCGGAGCGCTTAGGGAGCGAGCGGCCGGCGCCCTCCTCCGTCTGCCCTGCCCGCTAGCCGGCCTGCCGCCGCCGCCTCCACCCCAGCAGCAACGCCGGTAGCGCCGTGGCCATACACACCAGTCCCGTAACCCGGAAGGTGTCCTGGAAGGCGTCGACCTCCAGGCTCACCAGCAGTTCGATGTACTTCGGCTCGTCCAGCGGGATCAGGCCAGCCTCGGCGTAGAAGCCGCCCAGGCCCCGCGTGGTAAGCAACGCCACCCCCACGAGCGCGCCGATGAGGCGCACCACGGTCAGCAGCGATGAGACCGTCGCGCGCTGGCCCTCTTCGACCTGGTCCAGCGCCGCCGTGTTCACGGGCGCGATCACCAGCCCCAGGCCCAGGCCGGCGATCAGCAGCGGCGCCGTGAAGGCCACGTCTCCCGGTGACTCGCCCCAGCGCGACATGCCCAGGAAGCCAACGCCGGCCAGCACCACGGCCGCCGCGGCCGTCGGGGCCAGCCCCGCCCGCGTCGCCACGTAGCCGCCGGCCAGGGCGCCCAGCGGCAGGGCAACCGTGAGCCGCATCAAGTTCAGCCCGCCCTCGATCGCCGTCCCGTTCAGGATCACGTTCGTGAACAGCGGCACGTTCACCATGGCGACGA
This sequence comes from Dehalococcoidia bacterium, assembly GCA_035574915.1. Classification (NCBI taxonomy): domain Bacteria; kingdom Bacillati; phylum Chloroflexota; class Dehalococcoidia; species Dehalococcoidia bacterium. The sequence continues at coordinate 20,265 of DATLYJ010000044.1, forward strand.
TCAACGCCCCGCCCACCAGCCCGTTCGTGAGGAATGCCGCTGCCAGCGGCAGGCGCCGGAACAGTCCCAGTTCCACTAGCGGCGCGCGGGCCGCCCGCTGCTGCGCCACGAACGCCGCGAACAGGACCGCCGCGGCGCCGTACAGCGCCGCCGTCGCGCCGCCCGCCCGCGGCTCGATGGGGTCGTCCGTCAACGCGACCGTCAGGCAGACCAGGCTCGCCCCCAGAAGGGCCGCGCCCGTAAGGTCGATCCGGCCCCGGCGTCGCGCCGGGCCGGACAGGCGTGCGAGGCCCCAGGTGCCCGCCGCGATCGGCAAGCACATCGGCACGTTGACCCAGAAGACGCCCTGCCAGCCCAGAAGCTGCGCCACGCTTCCGCCCCACGCCGGCCCCACCAGCCCCCCGGCTTCGGACGCGGCCGCCATCGCCCCGAGCCCGTACGCTCGCCGCGCCAGCGGCATCGTGTCCGCAACGATCGCCATCGCCACCGGCACGACGGCCCCGCCTCCCACCGCCTGCACGCCCCGCGCCAGCGCCAGCATGGTCAGGTCATCCGAAAGCCCCAGCCACGGGAACGGCGGCAGGTCCGCCAGCGCCGGCGAGACGGCTACCCACGCCGAACCAAGCACGAACAGGCCCATCGCCGCCGCGAACACGCGCCCGTGCCCGAAGACGTCCGAGACCCGCCCCATCAGCGGCATGGCGACGACGTAGCCCAGGATGTAGCCGTTGACGATCCAGGCCGCGCGAAAGAACTGGTCCTGGGGAAGGCCGACCCCCTCGATCATCTTCGGCAGCACGGCCACAACCGAGGTCTGGTCGTCCGCCGCGAAGAACACGCCCAGCGCGGCCAGCGACACCAGCCTCGCCGCTGGCGCGTCGTCGAGCCCCATCGCCCGCTGCGAGGCCCTGTCGAGCGCCCCGAGGCCTGCCGCCACGACGCCCCTCGCCCTCCCCGCGGCGGCGCGGGCGCCCGTAACCGCGCCGAGCGTCAGCGCCCACGCGGCCGCCCGTTCCAGCACGCTCACCTGGGTTCTTCGATGGTGACCGGTGCGTCGTAGCGCGAGAGGCTCAGCTGCCGCACGATGTTGTCCGCCTCGCCCGCGGCCATTGGCCCCTTGAGCCGCGCCCGCCGGATCAGGCTGTCGTCCCGCCCCACCCAGACCTCAACCTCCACCGTCCGTCCCGGCTCGCCGAAGCTCAGGCCTTCGGCGAGGTCATCGGTGCGCATGGAACCCTTGACCCGGTACGCCCTGACGCCATCGACGCTATCGCTCCCCTCGACCTTCGCGTCACGCAGCGATCGCGCCACCGCGGCCACCAGCGCCGCCGGGTCGATTATGTCGAGCACGGAGCCCGGCGCCCGCTCGAACTGCCGCGAGAACGGGTTCGTCACCCACGTCCTGTCGCCGATCGCCACCAGGCGCACGCTCACCGTCGCCGGCCCCAGCTTCCCCCGCGCCTCCGCTGACATCCGGTCCGGCAGCACGAAGTCCCCCTCCGCCGTGTCGATCCCCAGGCCGAACACGATCTGCGTCGCGCCGTTCTCATGCTCCAGGCGGAAGTGAAAGGTCTTGACGCTCGCAAACCGCTGCGCCGCCCGCGAAAGGACCTCCTGGGCGCTGACGCCGCTCGCATCGCCGCCATCGCCGCCGCAGGCCGCGGCCAGGGCCGTCGCCGCCACGGCTGCTGCGATCACGCCGGCCAGGCCCAGCCGCCTCAGGACTGGTCTGCAGTCCATGCCAGCATTATGCCGCTGCCGCGGCCCCGCTCACATCCCGCTCTCGTCACATCAGGCCACGCCTCCGCTGCCGCGGTCGCCCCGTTCGAGGCCGCCTTCTATACTTGCTGCCATGACACCGCCCGCAACCAGGGCCAAAGAGCGCATCGACGCCTTGCTTGTCGAGCGCGGCCTCCTCGAGAGCCGCCAGCAGGCGCGCGCCGCCCTCCTTGCCGGCGAAGTGCGCGTCGATGGCCGTCCCGTCACCAGGCCGGGCGCCCTCGTGCCCCCGTCAGCCGCAATCGAGGTCCAGCGCCGCCCCCGGTACGCGAGCCGCGGCGGCGAAAAGCTCGAACACGCGCTCACCGCCTTCGCCCTGGATGTCGAGGGGCTCACCTGTCTCGATGCCGGCGCCTCCACCGGCGGTTTCACCGACTGCCTCCTTCAGCATGGCGCCGCCAGGGTCTACGCCATCGACGTCGGCTACGGCCTCCTCGATTACCGCCTCCGCCAGGACCCGCGCGTCGTCGTCATGGAGCGCACCAACGTGCGTGACCTCCCGCCCCTGCCCGAACCCTGCGACCTCGCCGTCGTCGACGTCTCCTTCATCGGCCTCGAGAAGGTGCTGCCGGCCATCACCCGGTCGCTCCGGCCCGGCGGCGAGATCGTCGCCCTGGTGAAGCCGCAGTTCCAGGGCCGGCGCGAGGAGGTCGGCAAGAACGGCGTCGTGAAAGACCCGCTCGTCCACGCCGCCATCCTCGGGCGCATCATCGCCTGGTGCGTCGGCCGCGGCTACCGCCTGCTTGGGCTTACTACATCGCCCCTGCTCGGTCCCGCCGGCAACAAAGAGTTCTTCCTCCACCTTCGCGCCCCGGAGGCGCAGCCGTGACCGCTCGCCGCCCCCCGCGACGCATTGGCCTCGCCTACAATCCCAGCTCCGATGAGGCGCGGGACCTCGCGCTCAGGGTCGAAGCCCTCCTCGCCAGCCGCGGCGTCGATACCTGGATGACCGACCTCTCCCAGGAGCGCGACCATGACCGCGTCGCCGCCAGCGACCTTGTGATGTGCTTCGGCGGCGATGGCACCGTGCTCCGCTGCGCTCGCCTCGCCATCGAAGCGGAGCCCCTGATCCTGGGCGTGAACATGGGCCGCCTCGGCTTCCTGACCGAACTCGAGAGCTTCGAGGTCGAAGGCCGCCTGGACGAAGTGCTCGCGGGCGGCGGCCGCATCGAAGAGCGCGCCCTCCTCCAGGCCTCCGTCCCCGGCTCCGGCGAGGTCTTCCACGCCTTGAATGAGATCGTCATCGGCCGCGCCACTCTCAGCCGCGCCATCCAGCTCGCCGTCGATGTCGACAGCGTGCGGATTGCCGACTATCGCTGCGATGGCGTGATCGTCGCCACCGCCACGGGCAGCACGGCTTACGCCCTCTCCGTCGGCGGCCCGATCCTGCCACCCGAGTCCCACGACATCGTCGTCGTGCCGGTTGCCCCCCACCTTGCCGCCCAGCACGCGGTCGTCCTCGCCGAGACGGAGGTCGTGCATGTCACCCTGGAGCCGCGCCAGCAGGCAGTCCTCAGCGTCGACGGCGAGAGCGACCTCGAACTGCACGAGCATGACACCGTCGTCGCCCGTATTAGCCCCTACCACGCCCGCTTCCTCCGCTTCCACGACCGCACAGACTTCTACCTGCGCATGGCAGCACGCCTCGGCTGGCACAGGCCGGCCGGCAAGGCAGAGCCGCTGCCGCGCCGCCTGCTCAGCTAGGGGCAGAGACGCCAGCGCGCGGCTTTGTTAGTCTGATTGGCATCATGGTGCGCACAAGTCCAGCAGCCGCCGTAACGCTCAAGGCCACACTCGCCGACGCCCGCGACATTCACGACCTCGTGAACCTCTTCGCCCAGCGCGGCGACATGCTGCCGCGCACCATGGGCGAGGTCTACGAGAACCTGCGCGACTTCTTCGTGGCCCGCGCGCCGGACGGCAGCTTCCTCGGCTGCGTTGCCCTCCACCTAATGTGGTCGGACCTGGCCGAGGTGAAGTCGCTGGCCGTGGCCGAGGCCGCCCAGGGGCGCGGCGTTGGTTCCCTCCTCGTCCAGGCCTGCATCGACGAGGCCCGCGCCCTGGGCCTTGAACGCATCTTCGCCCTCACCTACCGGCCCGCCTTCTTCGAGCGCCTCGGCTTTCAGGTGGCCGATGTGATGACCCTGCCCCGCAAGGTCTGGAACGAGTGCTACCGCTGCCCAAAGTTCCCCAGCTGCAACGAGATCGCCCTCACCCTCGACCTGCGCTCCGCGCCTCCAGAGGGCGAGCCGCGCGGGCAAGGTGGTGACAATTGAGGCGCTTCCCCGTCCTCGTCGGCTCCCATGACATCTACCGCGGCCGCGTGGTCAACCTGCGCGTGGACACCATCGAAGTCGCCGACGGCGAAAACGTCCGCCGCGAGGTCGTCGAGCACCCGGGCGCCGTCGTGCTCGTGCCCGTCGACAGCGAGGGCCGCCTTCTCTGGGTCCGCCAGTACCGCTACGCCGTCGACCGTGAACTGCTGGAGCTCCCGGCCGGCACGCTGGAGCGCGGCGAGGCCCCGGAGGCCTGCGCCCGCCGCGAGGTGGCCGAAGAGACCGGCTTCGAGGCCGGCTCGCTGGAGATGCTCGGCAGCTTCTTTACCGCGCCCGGCTTCTGCACCGAGTACATGCACGCCTACGCCGCCACGGGCCTCACTCCGGCCAGAGACGCCCACGCCGACGACGATGAAGACATTCAGGTCGAACCGCTCACCATCGAGGAGGCCCTGGCCCGGATCGACGAGGGCGCGATTGTCGACGCCAAGTCGATTGCCGCCCTCTTCCTTTACCTGCGCAAGCACCCGCGTTAGCGCTTCAGCGCGACCGCCGGTACTCCTCGCGTCGCCGTTCCAGCTCGGCGCGCACCGCCTCGGCCGGCGCCTCCCCCTGATAGCGCCACGCCACCAGGCCGTCGGGCTCGACCAGGGCCAGGCCGAGCGTCTTGGTCGCATCCTCGAGCCCCAGGGCGCTCACCAGGGAGCCATCCCAGTCCGGTAGCATCACCACGTAGTCCTCCGCCGCCGCTCCCGGCGGCAGCGCCGCCACCGCCTTCGCGTGCTCGCCGCCCAGCACGTTCTCGGCGATCTTCCGGAGCAGCGACGGTATCTTGTGGAGGTCGATCACGTGGCCGATGATCAGCCGCCGGTCGCTGGGGTATATCTCCCGCGCCACGGCCTCCACGGCCTCGATCCCCACCTGCGTCTCCTGCCCGAAACAGATCATCAGCACCGGCCTGTCCGTCTTTCCCAACTCGATCACGCGGCCGGAATTGAACGCCGCCAGGCTGAGCGCCAGTCTCGCCCGGTTGCCGTCGTGGCCGGCCATCACGGCCGCCCCCCTGTGCCGGGGCCTGGTGCCGCGTCGCCCTGGGCCGCCAACAGCCTCTCGTACTCGGCGATCGCCGCCCGGGGCTCGCCCTCGAAGAACAGAGACCCTCTCTCCAGGACCAGGACCCGGTCGCAGAAGGCGCTGATCCGGTCCATCGAGTGGCTCACTAGCAGGACGGTGACCCCGGCGCGGCGCAATTCCGCCATCTTCGCCAGGCACTTCTCCTGGAAGGCCCCGTCGCCCACGGCCAGCGCCTCGTCCACCAGCAGGACATCCGGGTCGCTGTGCACGATCACCGAGAACGCCAGCCGGACGTACATGCCCGACGAATAGCGCTTCACCGGCGTGTCCAGGAACGGAGCCATCTCCGCGAAGTCTACGATCTCTGAGATCCGCTCCCTGATTTCCGAGTTCTTCAGTCCCAGGATGGAGCCCTCGAGGTACAGGTTCTCCAGCCCCGTCAGGTCCGGGTGGAAGCTGGCCCCGAGCTCCAGCAAAGGCGCCACCCTGCCGCGCACGGCAACACGGCCCTCGGTCGGCGCCGTGACGCCGGCGATCAGCTTCAGCAGCGTGCTCTTGCCGCTCCCGTTTCGGCCGATGATGCCGAGCGTCCCCCCCGGCCGGACCTCGAAGGAGACGTGGCGCAGCGCCCAGAACGGCGGTGTGAACGCCCGCCCTTTCAGCAGGGACGGCACGAACTCCGCCAGCGTCCGCCCGTCGCGCAGGCGGAATCGCTTCCCCACGTCCACGAACTCGACGGCCGGCGCCGGCTCCCCTGCCCCGGGAGCCCCGGACGCGACCGCCGGCTCCGTTGTTATCGCCATCCTGCCGGCCTAGATCCTGTCAGCAAAGTGAGGCTCCAGCCGCTTGAACAAGTAGAAGCCGATGACAAGCATCGCCACGGCCATCGCTGCGCCGACGAGGAGGTTCTCCGGGTCGGGCGACTCGCCGGCGAAAGCATAGCCCCTGTAGGACGCGATGAAGCGCGCCAGCGGGTTCAGGTCGTACAGCAGTCTGTACCGGTCGGGCACGACATCGGGCGGGTACATGACCGGCGTCACGAAGAACCACAGGTTCAGCCCGACGCCTACCAGGAACCTCACGTCGTGGAAAAACAGGTTCAGCGCCGCCACGGGCAGGCCCAGCCCGATCGTGAACAGCATCTGCAGGGCGAACACCAGCGGCAACCACACGATGGAGGCGTCCGGCATGTAACCGTGATACAGGAGCAGCGCCACGAAGATCACCGACCCGGCCAGCAGGTCCGCCACCCGCGAGAGCACGGCCGCGACGACAAGGAGCTCGCGCGGGAAGTAGACAGAGGTCACCAGGTTGTAGGCGCCCAGCACCGACTCGCTCGATGCCAGCACGGCGGAGGAAAAGAAAAGCCAGGGCAGCAGCCCCGCGTACAGGAACAGCGCGAAGGGCACGCCCTGGCTCGGCGTCTTGAGCAGCGTCGAGAACACGAAAGTCAGGGTCAGCAGTTGCACCAGCGGATTGACGAGCAGCCACGAGTACCCCAGCAGGGACTGCTTGTACTGAGCCTTGAGGGTCCTGATCACCAGGTGGCCCAGCAGCTCCCTGTATCGCCAGACGTTGATCGCGAACAGCCGCGGGGAAGCGGCATAGTGCTCGCCTATGAGCCTCACCTGCGGCTGGCCGGCGCCAGCCTGCGGTAATCCCGGTGCGGAGCGCGAGATCAGGGAGCCCTCTCCCGGCTGTCGTATTCGGGAAGGCGGCCCTTCGTCGTCGGGGCCGGTTCCCAGGCACTATAGTACGCGCTCCGCCCGGCCAGGGCATCGGCTACGACTGACACCCTTGCGGCCAACTCGAGCGCCAGCAGCGCCGCGACCGCGGCCGCGCGCCGCGGCTCCCTCCGCACAAGGTCAAAGGCCGCCCGGGCCGCCAGGCGCGGGTCCTGCGTGGCCTTCACGAGTCCCCGGCGCGTCTCCGCCCGAAAGCCGGCATGGATGCGCCGGCGCTGCCGCAGGAAGTCCCGCGCCGTCTCGGGCGCGCGCATCAACACCCGCGCCTCCGCCGCGTAGGCGATGCGGTAGCCCCGCGACCTCAACGCCGCCTCGATCACGTAGTCGTCGTTCACCGCGCCCGCCGGGATGGACTCGACCACCCTCCGGAAGGCGATGATGTCCCCGCCGAGGACCGGGCGCGAAAGACACACCTTGTGATGCATCTCCCACATCGCCGCGGAGGCCCGCGCCACTACCCCCGCATCCCCGTTCACGACAACGTTGCGGCTGCCGGCGCCGCCGACGCGCTCGTCCTGGAAGCAAGCGAGCAGCGCCTGCAGGCAGCCCTCGGCCGGCAGGCAGTCCCCATCGATGAGCAGCACCAGCTCCCCGGACGCCCGCGCGAGCGCCTCGTTCACCGCCGAGGCTTTGCCCCGCCGCTCCGGCTCGCGCACCGCCACGAGCTTCGGGTACCGTGCCGCAAATCCGGCGATGATCTCGTCCGTCCCGTCGCTGCTCCCGGACGAGACGGCGATTAGCTCGTCGAAGGAGCCGGCGTCGCGCTCGAGCAGCGTCTCCAGCAGCTGGCCGATGCTGCCCGCTTCGTTGTAGGCGCAGACGGCCGCGGTTACCTGGGGACGCGAAGGGGCCACGGCCGGCCGGCGCGCCCGGGACTGCGGAAGCGGGCGAGCGCGAAATGCTTCAGCAGGTGGAAGGTGTACCCGAACAGCGGCAGCTTAGACTTCCCCCACCTGCGGTTCACGAACGTGATCGGCACTTCCTGCACCCGCGCACCGGCGCGCAGCGCCGCCAGCACCAGCGCCGCCTGCACGGTGTAGTCCTTGTGCGCGATTGCCTCCTGGTCCAGCCGCCGGTACAGGTCAGCGCTGAACGCACGGTAGCCCGAGGTCCACTCCCGCACTTCCGCGAAGCCGGACGCCAGGCTGCAGAAGCGGTTCGCCACCAGGCTCTGGATGCGGCGGCTCAGCGGCCAGCCGACCGTGCCCCCGCCCTCCACGTAGCGCGAACCGATCGAGAGGTCGGCGCCATCGCGCAGCGCCCAGAGCAGGTCCGGCAAGTGCGAGGGCGCGTGCGAAAGGTCCGCGTCCATCTGCGCGATGTAGTCCGCGCCGAGTTCCCCCACCGCGTGCTCGTATGCCTGGCGCAGGGCCAGCCCCAGGCCCCGCTGGCCCAGGACCATGAGGTGCACCCGCGGGTCGGCGTGGCTGAGCTCGGAGACGTACTCGATGGTGCCATCGCTGGAGTCGCCATCGACGATCAGGAGGTTCAGGTCGATGCCCGGCAGCCGCGCCTGCTGCTCCAGCACCAGCGAGATGATTTCGGCGATCGTTTCGCGCTCGTTGCGCGTCGGGATGATGACGACCGCCCGTTGTGTCTGCATTGGCCTCTTTGGCGCCGGTCCGGGGCGCTGCGGATGCCCTACTCTACTCCGCGCCGCTGCCGCAATGGAAGCGCGCCTCCGGGTCGGGCTCGAAGGCCTTGCCATAGGAGTGGACAGCGCCGGCTATCGGGCTAAGCTATAGCTTTTCGCCTGGCGGCGCGCCATAATCGCAGGACAATGCGCCAATGGCCCCGACGCCTGCGCCGTCTCTCGCCCGTCGACCTGGTCCTGAACCTCGTCTTCGCGGTCTGGGTCCTTCACGTCGTCGCCACCGGCTCCGTCGTGCCCACCGTCCTGCTGCGCAGCGCCCCTGACCACAAGGCCACCGAGGTCATACAGCCCGCGGAAGAGCAAATGCCGCTCCTCCCCCCTATCGACCTGCCCGAAGACTCCTAGACCCGGCCCGGAGCGCCTGCCATCATAGGCCCGCAATGCCCGCCTTCGACCGCCAGGCTGCCTGGGACCTGCTGTGCGAGTTCACCCGCAGCGAGAGCCTGCGCAAGCACGCCCTCGCCGTCGAAGCCGTGATGCGCCACTTCGCCCGCAAAGCCGGCGAGGACGAAGAGACGTGGGCCATAGCCGGCCTGCTGCACGACTTCGACTTCGAGCAAAACCCCACGTTGGAGACCCACGCCTTCGCCGGCGCCCGCATCCTCCGCGAGCGCGGCTGGCCGGAGCTGATCGCCCGGGCCGTGGAGTCTCACGGCGACCACACCGGCGTACCCCGGGAGAGCCTGATGGAGAAGACGCTGTTCGCCGTCGACGAGCTCAGCGGCTTCCTGGTCGCTTGCGCCCTCGTGAAGCCGCACAAGAGCATCTTCGAAGTCGATGTCCCGTCCGTGCGCAGGAAGATGAAAGACAAGGCCTTCGCCCGCGCCGTGAGTCGCGACGACATCGTCAACGGCGCTGCCCAGCTCGGTGTCGACCTCGATGCCCACATCGCCGAGACCATCGAGGCCATGAAGTCCGCCGCCGACGCCCTCGGCCTCGCCGGCCGCTAGCCGCCGCGCCGGCCTCCACTCCCCGTGTTCGGCCCGACGCCTTCCGCGCCCTTGAGGCCGGCTCTGAGCCTCCCGCCCCCCTACCGCCGGGGAAAGCCCGCGGCCCGGTGCGCCTCGAACCGGGCGTAGAAGGCCTGCGGCGTCTCCCCGAATGCTTCCGCGAAGGCCTGCTGCCAGCCGGCGCGCGCCCTGATTCGCTCGAAGTAGCGCACCAGCACCCCCTCGTCCTTCCCGCGCAGCAGAAGCTCGGCCGCGAGCAGCGAGACGTCCATCGAGTCCGCACCGCCGCCGAGGTAGTCCACGAATAGCTCCATCTCCCGCGGGTGCAGGCCGGACGCCGCTGCGCCAGGTGAGATGCGCTCCAGGTGGTCCGCCAGCCGCGTGAAGCCAGCCGCCTCCATCGACCGCCAGCTCACGAGGTCGGCCGTACCCTCGATGAGCCAGCTCGGCCCTTCGAACTGCGGCTCCGTCGCCTGCCGGGTGAAAAAGCGCCGCGCCAGTTCCTCCCCCATCAGGTGCAGTTGCACGATGTGCGCGAACTCGTGCGCCACCACCCGCACCCGCTGCACCGCGTTCGATTCCACCCAGGCGGGAGCCCCCGTAAACACGAACACCGCCCCCATCTGCGCCTCCGCCACGCCGCCGCTGATCCGCCGGGCAAACAGGCCCGCGGGCGTCCCGCCCGGACCGGTGAACTCCGCGAACTCGCGCGCCAGCGCGCCAAGGTCGCTGCTCGCGAAGACGTTGACCTCGGGCGGCTCGACTCGCGCCCTCTCCCAGAGATACGCCGCCGCGTACTCGATGCCGGCGCGGATCAGCGCCTGGTCGCCAGGGTCCACCTGCTCGAAGTGGAAGCGCGCCTCCATCGCCGGGGCCGGCGTAGGCGGCGCCGGCGTGGGCGCCGGCGTCGCCGTAGCAGCGCGCGGCTCGGTCGGAGCCACTCCGGGCGATGGTGTCGTCCCCGGCATCCCCCCGTCGCCGCAGGCCCAGAGGCCCAGGGCCGCCATCGCCGCCAACACCAGGCGCAGCATTGGTTCTAGCGTACCGCCTGGCTCCCTCCCGGGTGTACAGGATGTCCTGGTCCCCGCACAGTCGCGGCTTGAGTCCGGCCGTGGGTCGCAGCAAAATGAAGGGACTATGGCGAGAAACGGCGACTACGAGGCTATCCGCAGAGAACTGGAGCGCTGGCAAGCGGAGGTCCTGGAACCGGCCATCAAGCGCTTCCCGGAGCGGCAGGCGGAGTTCACCACCGGCTCCGTCCCCGTGAACCGCCTTTACACCCCGCTCGACATCGCGGACATCGACTACAACCGCGACATCGGCTATCCCGGCGAATACCCCTACACCCGCGGCATCCAGCCGACCATGTACCGCGGCCGTCACTGGACCTTCCGTCAGTACACCGGCTTTGGCACCGCCCAGGAGACCAACGAGCGCTTCAAGTTCCTCCTCTCCCAGGGCCAGACCGGGCTCTCACTCGCCCTCGACCTCCCCACGCAGATCGGCTACGACTCCGACGACCCCATCGCCACGCCCGAAGTCGGCCAGGTAGGCGTCGCCATAGACTCGCTTGCCGACATGGAGGACCTCTTCGCCGGCATCCCCCTCGACCAGGTCAGCACGTCCATGACGATAAACGCCCCGGCCGCAGTCCTGGTCGCCATGTACATCGTCGCCGGCGAAAAGCAGGGCGTGCGGCCCGACCAGATAAACGGCACGGCCCAGAACGACGTCCTCAAGGAGTACGTCGCCCGCGGCACCTACATCTTCCCGCCCGCCCCTTCCCTCCGCCTCGCCGCCAACCTCATCGCTTACTGCGCCCGCGAGGTCCCGAAATTCAACCCGATCAGCATCAGCGGCTACCACATCCGCGACGCCGGCTCGACCGCGGCCCAGGAGATGGGCTTCGCCTTCGCCAACGCCATTGCCTACATCGAGGCCGTCCTCCGCCAGGGCATCGGCATCGACGAGTTCGCCCCGCGCATCTCCTGGATCTTCAACACCCATAACAACTTCTTCGAAGAGGTCGCGAAGTACCGCGCCCTGCGCCGCATGTGGGCCCGCCTCCTGAAGGAGCGCTTCGGCGCGCAGAACCCCGCCTCGATGATGCTCAGGACGCACACCCAGACTGGCGGCGCAACCCTCACGGCCCAGCAGCCGGAGAACAACATCGTCCGCGCCGCCATCCAGGCCCTGGCCGCCGTCCTCGGCGGCGTCCAGTCTATGGCCCTGTCCTGCTATGACGAGGCGCTCGCCATCCCCACCGAGGAAGCGCAGCGCATGGCCCTCCGTACCCAGCAGATCATCGCCTACGAGACCGGTGTCACCGACACCGTCGACCCCCTCGGCGGCTCCTACTACGTCGAGGCCCTTACAAGCGCCCTCGAAAACCGCGCCCAGGAGTACATCGACCGCATCGAGGACATGGGCGGCGCTGTCGCCGCCATCGAGGCCGGCTACATGCAGCGCGAGATACAGGAGGCCGCCGTCCAGCAGCAGCGCCAGATCGAGTCCGGCGAGCGTGTCATCGTCGGCGTGAACCGCTTCCGTGACGGCGAGGAGGCGCCCAAGACCATCTTCCGCGTCAACACCGAGCTCGTCACCACCCAGCTCGAGCGCCTCGCCCGCCTGCGCGCCCAGCGCGACAGCGCCGCCGCCGAAGCCGCCGTCCGGCGCCTCGCCGAAGCCGCCAGGGGCGAGGACAACCTCATGCCGCCCATCCTCGAGGCCGTGCGCGCCTACGCCACGCTGGGCGAGATCTGCGGCGCCCTGCGCCGCACCTGGGGCGAGTACGTGCCCCCGACCGCCGTCTAGCCTCCCCCGCTGCGCCGCGCGCGACAATCACACCCGGAGCGCTGCATGCCCGCCACCCCTGGCACCGCCGTATACCTCGAGGTCGGCGCGAAGCGCGTCTTCGCCGGCGCGCTCGACTGGCCCGGCTGGTGTCGCTCCGGCCGTAGCGACGACGCCGCCCTCCAGGCCCTCCTCGCCGCCGCCCACCGCTACTCCCGCGCTCTCGAGCGCGCCGGCCTCGACTTTACCCCGCCCGCCGCCGTGACGGACTTCGTCGTGGCCGAGCGCCTACAGGGCGGCGCCGGCACCGACTTCGGCGCGCCGGAGGTGCCCCCGGCCGCCGACGCCGCGCCCGTCGACTCCGGCGCCCTCCGCCGCCTCCTCGCCGTCCTCGACGCCTGCTGGCGCGCCTTCGACGCCGCCGCGGCAGGGGCCGAGGGCCGTGAGCTCCGAAAGGGGCCACGGGGCGGCGGCCGCGAAGCCCCCGCCATCGTCCGTCACGTCCTCGA
>DATLYJ010000045.1 GCA_035574915.1 Dehalococcoidia bacterium
GGCGACGCCGACGCCGCGCCCGCCTCAGCCGGGCACCGCCAGTAGCGCCCCTTCCCTGCGCCAGGCGGGGACGCCAAGCGCCGCGCCTTCACGGGCCCCTTCCGCCACGGCCTCGGCGGCGGCGCCTACGCCTGTCCGGCCGGCGGCTACGGCAGTCCGGCCTTCGTCGCGGGCGCCCGTGGCGACCTCGCGGCCGCAGGCAGGACAGTCCGGCAGCGCGGGCGGAGGCGCCACCCGGCCGGCGTCCAGGGGCCCCACCCAGCTCCTCCTCGGCATAGGCGCGGTCGCCCTCGCGGCGGGCGGCAGTTGGGGGTTCTACTACTTCATGCGCCCGCCGCGGGACTGAATCCTCAGGGCGTCGAATTTAATTGACAAAGCGTATCGATAGCATAAGATACAACTAAGACGACGGGACGCAGCCAGCGTCACGGTGCGCCTCACGTTGGGAGGCGCCTATGCACCTCGAACTTAGCGAAGAAGAAGCTTCCTTCCTCGAACGCGTGATGTCCGGCTATTTGCCGGCCCTGCGCGAGCTCGTCTACAAGACCGAGAACTACGACTGGCGCCAGCAGTACAAGCGAGACGAGCAGCTGCTGGCCGCCCTGCTTGAGCGCCTGCGGAGCCGTGGTCGCGAGGCGCCCGGGGGTGATGTGCCCGCCGAGGCGCTTCTGACGGACGTCGGGCCTTCGATCGCTCCGTCCTGACGCACCCCTAGCGCCGGGCCACCGAGGCGGCGCCAGCGCTCTATTGGGACAGCAGGCATTGTCGGCAAGAGAGGGAGGACGTGATGAGCAGGTACCTCGTCGTAGCGCACCAGACGGCAGCGGGCGAGCCCCTCATTGCAAAGCTCAAGGAGCTTGCCGCCCGTGAAGAAGGCTCCGAGTTCACGCTGGTAGTGCCGGCGACGCCGGTCGACCACCTGCTGGTCTGGGAAGAGGGTGAGTCTCGCGAGATCGCGAGGCGAAAGGCCTTCGACGGCCGCGATGCCATGGTCGCGGCCGGCCTCAAGGTCCGTGATGCGGTGGTCGGCGACGCCTCGCCCCTGACGGCCATCGAAGCAGAAATTCGGCGCAGCGGCCCCTACGATGCTCTCGTGATCAGCACCTTCCCGCTCGGCGTGTCGCGCTGGCTGCGCCGGGACCTGCCGCGACGCGCCGCAGTCAAGTTTGGCCTCCCCGTGATCCACGTCGTCTCGCCCAAGAAGGCGGCGGCCGGCGCGGCTCCTGCCGCGGCCTCCGTGCCGGAGGAATCGGCATTCGAGTGGGACCTCCAGAGCCTCGCGGCCTGGCTCGGCAAGCCTGTCGTCTGCGCCGACGGCCGCGAGGCAGGCCACGTGTCCGCCATCCTCTACGACTACGTCACGGGCGAGCCCTCCTGGATCGAGATCGGCTCCGGACTTCTCCGCGCGCGCGTGCTCCTCGCCCCCGCATCCCGCGCGTCCCCCGACGATGGCAGGCTGCGCCTGGCCTACACCTACGACACCCTGCACGGCCAGCCCCACGCCGACATCGGCGCCGGGTTCGTCAGCCTCATCGAGGAGCAGAAGGTGCACGAGTACTTCGGCCTGCCCTTTCGTGAGGTCTGCGACCTTCGCGTGCTCCGGCACGGCGACCCGATTCCCGGCAAGCACCAGTACTCAGGCTTCCCCCGCTGACGGCTAGGGCAGATAGAGCAGAGGGTTGCGGCGCACGCCCCGGTCGAACACCTCGAAGTGCAGGTGCGGGCCGGAGCACGTCCCGGAGCAACCGATTTCACCGATGACCTGTCCGGCCTTGACGCGCTCGCCCGTTTTTACGGCGATCGATTCGAAGTGTGCGTACAGAGTGCGAATGCCGTCCGGGCCGTCGATCACGACGAAGCGCCCGTAGGAACAGCAAGGCGACCCGCCGGCAAAGAACACGACGCCGTCCGTCGCTGCTCGGATTGGGCCGCTCGCCTGGGCGATGTCGATCCCCAGCGGGTGTCCGGGGCCATAGTGGCTCGTGATCTCCCCGGAGGCCGGCC
>DATLYJ010000046.1 GCA_035574915.1 Dehalococcoidia bacterium
TTCGCTGGTATTTATAATTCGGCCAGTGGCGTCAAACGCGTATCAGACCAACCGTTTCCCGGTTGGGTCCCTTGTCAGGTCTCGGGGTAGGGACTGGGTCGTGCTCCCGTCTGAGGAGGACGATGTCTGCCTGCTCAGACCCGTCGATGAAGGCGACGCTGATGCAGTCGGTCTTTACCTTCCCTTGGAAGGCGACAGTGTCGTTGCCGAAGCTACGTATCCTCTGCCAGATGCCGCGCGCTCCAGAGACTTCGCTGGCGCGCTCCTACTTCGAGATGCAGCTCGCTTCAGCCTACGGTCTGGCGCTGGCCCGTTCCGTTCTCTGGGACGGATCTCGGTCGAGCCTCGCCCCTACCAGTTTGTGCCCCTCCTTCTGGCTCTCAAACAGAAGCGAGTCCGTCTCCTCATCGCCGACGACGTTGGCGTCGGTAAGACGATCGAGGCCGGTCTGATCGCCCGGGAGCTCTTGGACAGGGGAGAGATCCGACGCATTGCCGTGCTATGCCCCCCTCACCTTTGCGACCAGTGGGAGCAGGAGCTGCGGGAAAAGTTTGGCCTCGAAGCTGTGGTTGTTCAGCCGTCGCGCATGGGAGGACTGGAGCGCAGTTTGCCCCGCGGTGACATTGGCGTCTTCCAGTACTACCGCCACTTCGTCTGCAGCATCGATTACTTGAAGGCTGGCCGTTATCGCGACGCCTTCCTGTCCAACGCGCCCGACCTGATCATCGTTGACGAGGCGCATGGCGCATCGCGGCCTAGCGGCGCGGACCCTGGCCAGCATCAGCGATACGAGTGCGTCCGAGACGTGGCGCGATTAGCCAATCGGCACCTCATTCTGGCAACCGCCACGCCGCACAGTGGTATCGAAGAAGGCTTTCGGTCACTCCTTGGGCATCTTGATGAGTCGTTCGACGTGCCGGCAGACAGGCCGTTGGACACCAAGAGACTCCTTCCTCATGTCGTCCAGCGCCGCCGCAAGAGCATCGAGCGGTGGATGGGCGCCTCGACTGCATTTCCCGACCGCGACCCCGTCGAGGCCGACTACGCGATGTCGGCACGGTACCAGCGCCTATTCGATGCCGTGGCCGCATACTGCCGCGAGTCTGTCAGTGACGGCTCACTGGGACGGCCTCAGCAGCGCGTGCGCTACTGGGCTGCAATCGCGATCCTGCGCTGCATTCTGTCCAGCCCCAAGGCCGCTGAGGCGATGCTGGAGAACCGTAAGCAGCGCCGCCGGGAGAAGGCAATGGAACAGCCCGAGACCCCGGACGACGTGGACACATCGTTGCGACCTCAAGTCCTCGACCTGGAGGGCGACGAAGAGGCACCCGATTACACGCCTGCGGCGGAGGGCGCCGACCTATCGGACGCGGAAATCCAGAAACTGGACAGCTTCCTCCGGGAGGCCAGGCAGCTCTCGGGAATGGCCTACGACG
Source organism: Dehalococcoidia bacterium (assembly GCA_035574915.1). Lineage (NCBI taxonomy): Bacteria > Bacillati > Chloroflexota > Dehalococcoidia > Dehalococcoidia bacterium. The sequence goes on from DATLYJ010000046.1 coordinate 1,437, forward strand.
CCAAGCTGGAGCGCTGCTCCAGCCTGGTCGAGAGTCTCCTCAACGATGGCTTCTCGCCAATCGTCTACTGTCGCTTCATCGCTACCGCGGACTACGTGGCGGAGGAGCTTCAGCGTGAGCTGGGGCGCCGCGTGCCGGGGCTACGAGTGATTTCCGTCACTGGAAACGACGGTGATGAGAAGCGCCGGGAGAAGATCGACGACCTCGTGAAGAACCACGAGGTCCGCGTGCTCGTGGCCACGGACTGCCTGAGTGAAGGGATCAACCTCCAGGAGCACTTCAACGCCGTGCTTCATTACGACCTGCCCTGGAACCCGAACCGCCTCGAGCAGCGGGAGGGCCGGGTTGACCGCTTCGGCCAGCCGAGCAAGACGGTACGCACGGTGCTGCTCTACGGCCGAGACAATCAGATGGACCTCATTGTCCTCAGAGTCTTGATCCGAAAGGCCCGCGAGATCCGCGCCAGCTTGGGCGTTGCGGTGCCCGTGCCGGTGGATTCCGAGCAGGTGATACAGGCGCTCGTCGACAGCGTCCTCCTGCAGGGTCGCGGCACGGCGCCCGGGCAGATGGCCCTACCCTTCGATGACCAGCGCGTGAGCCAGCTCCATCAGGCCTGGGACAAGGCAAAGGACCGTGAGGCCGAAATCCGAAACGTCTTTGACCAGGCGGGGATTCAGCCGGAGGAAGTAGCCCAGGAGCTTCGTGAGGTGGAGCCTGCGCTTGGCTCGAAAGAGGAGCTCCGGAGCTTCCTCGCCAACGGGCTGCAGCGGTTCAACGGCTACCTGAGGGAGACCAAGACTCCGGGCGTGTTCGAACTCGATCCCGGCGACCTCCGGCCAGTCGTCCAGCGCAGGACTACCCTGGAGCGCTTTCCCCTACGCGTTGTCTTCGAACAGACGACGGAGAAGAACGTGGTGCACGTCGGCCGCAATCATCCGGTAGTCGCCGCGCTCGCCGATTCGGTGCTGGCACGAGCGCTCAGCGGAGACTCCGAATGGTTCTCCCGCAGCGGAGCCATCTTCACCAACTCTGTGCGCGGCCGCACGGCGGTCTTGCTGCTGCGCTTCAGATACTCGATGCAGGCAGAAGGCAACCAATTTGCCGAGGAGGTCCTGACGGCGGCCTTTCAGTCTGCTCAGGTCGGCCTGGAATGGCTGAAGCCTTACCAGGAGGAGAGCACGAGGCTCCTGCAAGCAGCGCCGGCGGCGAATATCTCCCCCGAGGAGCGCAGACGGCAGGTGGAATGGGCGCTTGGCATGCTGCAGTCGACGCCTGGCTGGTGGGACGAGATCGCGGCCGAACGGGTGGCGCGCCTGAAGGAAGCCCATGCCCGGTTGCGCTCCTTCGTCGGCGGCGCGCCCATGCGCGTCGAGGTGCGCGAGCCCGACGTCCTCGGAGTCTATGTCCTAGTGCCGGCGGGGTTGCGCTGATGACGCGATGGGCAACCGTCAACGTCGAAGGCGGGCTCTTCCCAGCCGACATCCTCGACGCCGTTGCTGCCGGGACGGCTGACGGACAGAGGCCGGCCGATTTCCGGCTCGAGGCGGCGCGACTGCTGGAGGAGCTGCAGGCCGCGTTCGCTGATGCCCGCTCTTACTGGGACGCCTTCCAGCGGCGGCTCGCCCGGCGCAGCGGTTCGGTCACGAGCCTCACGCGCGAGGCCTGGATGCTCCCGCTACTGGAACGGCTGGGGTTCGACCTCGAATACCAGCCGGCGGCGCTGAGCGCGGGCAACTCGACCTACACGATCTCGCACCTCCACGGGAAAGAGCCGGGCACGCCGGTGCACATCGTCTCCTTCGACCAGGAGCTCGACAAGAGCGACGCTGGAGGGAGACGCAGTCCCAACGCGCTCGTCCAGGAGTATCTGAACCGCACGGACGCCCTCTGGGGCCTGGTTACCAACGGCCGCAAGCTCCGGCTCCTGCGTGACACGGAGCGCATGGCCAAGCCTTCGTATGTCGAGTTCGACCTCGAAGGCATGATCGAGTCCGACAAGTACAGCGAGTTCGCCCTGCTGTACAGGCTCCTGCACGCGACGCGGTTCCCCCTGCCGGGCTCAGACCCGGCGAAGTGCTGGCTGGAGACCTACTACCAGCAGGGCAACGACCTCGGCGGCCGCGTGCGCGAGGGCATGCGCGATGGCGTTTCGGCCGCGCTCGAAGTCCTGGGCAATGCTTTCCTGAAGCATGACGACAACGAGCGCCTGCGCGAGGCGTTCCGCTCGGGACGGCTCAGCGCCGGGCAGTACTACCGGCAGCTCCTGCGCCTCGTGTATCGGTTCCTCTTCCTCATGGTCACGGAGGAGCGCGGGCTGGTGTTTCCCGAAGAAGAGGCTGGAAGCTCCGGCCACCTCATCTACGACCGCTACTACAGCATCTCCCGCCTGCGCGAGCGCGCCGAGCGCTATTACGCCGAAGACCGCCATTACGACCTCTGGGAGGGCGTCAAGTCCACCTTCGCCCTGTTCCGCGAGGACGCGCTGGCGCGCAAGCTCGGGCTGCGGGCGCTCGACGGCGAGCTCTTCGGCGAGGACGCCTGCGCCGACCTGGAAGCGTGCCGTTGCCTCAACGCCGACCTGCTGCGCGCCGTGCGCGAGCTCTCCACCTACCGGCAGGAGAAGGGGCCGCGGCGGCGCGTCAACTTCCGCGACATCGACGTCGAGGAGTTCGGTTCCGTCTATGAGAGCCTGCTCGAGTATCACCCCGTTGTCGACGTGGAAGGGCAGAGCTTCTCATTCCTGAGCGGCAACGAACGCAAGTCCACCGGCAGCTACTACATGCCCAGCTCGCTGGTGCAGGAGCTGGTGCAGAGCGCGCTGGTGCCTGTGCTCGAAGAGCGCGTAGCCGCCGCGAAGACGCGCGACGAGAAGGCCGCCGCTATCCTCTCGATGCGCGTGATCGACCCCGCCGCCGGCTCCGGGCACTTCCTGCTCGCCGCGGCGCGGCGCATGGCGCGAGAGCTGGCGCGCGTCCGGACGGACGAGGCGGAGCCGTCCGTGGAGGACTACCGCCGCGCCCTGCGCGACGTGATCCGCAATTGCATTTACGCCGTCGACAAGAACCCGCTCGCGGTCGACCTCTGCAAGGTGGCCCTGTGGATCGAGGGGCACAACGCCGGCCTGCCGCTGGGCTTCCTCGACCACCACATCAAGCTCGGCGACAGCCTCGTCGGCGTCTTCGACCTGGCCGTCCTCGAGGACGGCATCCCGGACGACGCCTACAAGCCCGTGACCGGCGACGACAAGGCCGCGGCGCGCTACTGGCGCGACCTCAACAAGAAGCAGCGCGCGGGCCAGCTACGGCTGGCAGCGTTCGACCCGGAGGCCCTGGAGAGGAGCCTTGCGCCCGACTTCGCGGCGCTTGGCGAACTGGAAGACGACTCCCCTCCGGACGTGAGGGCGAAGCAGGAGCTCTACGCCAGGCTGCGCGCCGGCGGCAGCCAGTGGTGGCGCCTCAAGGTCGCCTGCGACCTCTGGACCTACGCCTTCTTCGCGCCGCTTGAGCCGCAACCAGAGCTAGCCCAGCAGACCGTCCCGACCACGGCCTTGGTCTGGGAGGCTATGGCTGGTGGAACCACACATGCTTACGCTCAGGCAAAGGCGATGGCTGAGTCGGCCGTCCATCCATACTTCCACTGGCCACTGGAATTCCCGGATGTATTCGCGGACCGCGGATTCGAGGTGGTCCTTGGAAACCCACCATGGGAAAATATCCGCGCTGATCCTGTCGAGTTCTTTGCTGGAATCCATCCGAGCATCGTTAGCGCGCCATCCGCATCCCTTCGGGAGCAAACCATTCAGTCTCTCCGAGAGGCGAGGGATCCGTTTGCACGAATGTGGGACGCGCATGTTCGGTCTATTGAAGGCCAGCAGCTGTTTGTAGGGGAGAGCGACCGATTCCCCTATGGCGCCTCAGGCAAGACGAACACGATGCCGTTGTTCCTAGAGTTGTTCTCCGCAGCCATCTCCAAAACCGGCCGGTCAGGGATCATCGTCAAGAGTGTGATCGGTACGGACCTGGAATATCAACGCTTATTCGAGCACTTGGTCGAGGAAGGGCGGCTTTACTCATTCTATGACTTTATCAATGAGCAAGAGCTCTTTCCGGCTGTTCACCGGCAGGAGCGATTCGCGTTAGTTACCTTAGCGCCTCCAGGCACGGTGACTCGGAGCAAATTCAGGTTCCTCGCTAGGGCCACGACGGAGTTGCAGGACTCCGGCTCAATTTTCGAACTGTCGGGAACAGACTTGAGGATGCTCACCAATGGATCATGTCGGTTGCCCACAATTAGTGATTCGACTTTGTTGCGTATTCTGAGAGCTGTTGCTCAATCCGCCAAGGGCAGCTCATTCCTCGGCCCTGAAACACAGCTCGACAGTTACATTATGTTTGACAGTGGGGCCGCGAGTTCTGCAAAGGGCGGATGCACTCTTCCTGACTACGTCCCTGGGGAGGGGAACAATCCCCTTGAAGGCACAAATAGGTTTGGGGAAGCTGTAGTCGCGGTCTACGAGGGCAAACTCTTCGGAATCCTGGACCATCGTTTAAGAAGTTTTGAGGGCATTCCCGTAGAGCGGCGGTATGGCAAGACTCCAGCAACATATGAACTAACGATAGCTGACAAAGAGGACCCGAATCGTTCCATTGAGCCGCGCTACTGGGTACCAAAAGCTGTCGTAAAGAACAAGCTGAACGTGAAGGGATGGAGCCACGATTGGATTCTTGTTCATGGGAGAAAGTCTAATCGTGATAACAAGCGCACTTTCTCGGCTGCCTTTATTCCGCTGACAGCATCCGTAGACCTGGCGCCTGTATTACTGCCAACATCTGGTTCCGACATCGCTCCAGTCCTAAGAGCTGCAGCCGTTAGTCAATCATTTTCTTTCGACTTTTTAATCCGAAGTCGGCTTATAGGTTTCACAATTGGCAAGAATCTACTGGAAGAAATTCCAGTACCAAGTCCAGCACGTTTCTCCGAGGCTTCTCCTTGGGGCAATGGTGAGTCCATCGATGTATGGTGCTGTACTAGGGTGTTGGAGCTGACGTACACAGCCTTTGACCTGACATCGTTAGCACGCGACCTCGGGTTTCCCGGTCCGCCGTTCCTTTGGGACGAAGAACGTCGGTTCCTCCTGCGCTGTGAGCTGGACGCAGCCTTCTTCCACCTCTACGGCATCGAGCGCGCGGATGTTGACTACATCATGGAGACGTTCCCAATCGTCCGTCGCGAAGACGAGAAGCAGTTCGGCGAGTTCCGAACGAAGCGCGTCATCCTGGAGATGTACGACCAGATGGCCGAGGCAGTGAAGACCGGCCGCCCGTATCAGACATGGCTCGATCCGCCGCCGGCAGACCCGCGGGTTGCCCATACAGCCGTTGGAGGCAGAGCGTGAAGCTGGTCGAAGTTCAAGTTCAACGCTTCCGGAACTTCATCGATTCAACTCCTGTCGCCGTTCAGCCGGACATTACGTGCCTCGTGGGCAAGAACGAATCGGGCAAGTCGGCATTCCTTCACGCCTTGTACCGGCTAAACCCCGCCAGGCCCAACGTTAAATTCTCCGCCCCTGACGATTACCCAGCGTGGCTAGAGAAACGGGACAGACTCCAGGGCGTCAAAGTGGAAGAAGTGCTGCCGGTCAAAGGGGTCTTTGAGTTTGAGACTAGCGACCGCGTGGCCCTGGAACAGCAGTTCGGGCCCGGTGTCTTGAAACAGAAAGCGCTGGTTCTTGAACGCCAGTACGATGGTCTGCTCGTCCATGACCTCGATGTCAATGAAAAGGCTGTCGTTCGTCACATACTCGACACGACGGATATTCCAACCAAAATCAGGAATGCAGGCAAGCCCCTGGAGACCATCGACGGGCTAAAGGAATTCATTCAGTCAGTTCAAGCCGAGGACTCGGCGTCTGGGTCCGGCGAAGCGGCTCAAGCTTTGGAGAAGCGGCTGAGCGAAGTACTGCGCAACAGGACACCAGTGGACGTAATCTGGGACGCCGTGGAAGAACTACTCCCAGAATTCTTCTACTATCACCAGTACAGCAACTTGCCCTATTCGGTAAAGATTGCTCGAGTGCTGAAGGAAGATCCGCGCACTCTAGATGACAGTGAACTAACTGCGCGCTCTCTGCTTAAGCTTGCTGCTGCGGAGGACCAGTTTCTCCTCAATCCGGATTACGAACGCCGTAAGCGCGAGCTCGAAAATGTTGCCAACAGCATCACTCAAGACGTACGCAAATATTGGACCCAGAATCCTGAGCTGCGCGTTCAGCCGGATATAACGCAAGTGGCCGAAACCAATTCACAGGGGGAGCGCGCCGTCTTAGATGAATTGAAGATCCGTGTCTGGGATGATCGCCACTCCCTTTCGCTGCCCTTTGACCAGCACTCAACCGGATTCCAATGGTTCTTTTCCTTCCTCGCTGCGTTCTCGGAATACGAGTACAAAGACACCCCAGTCATCATCCTTCTTGACGAGCCTGCACTTGGGCTGCATGGCCGCGCGCAGGCAGACTTCCTTCGCTTCATCGAGGAGCGCTTGGCAACAAAGCACCAAGTCCTATACACAACGCACTCCCCTTTCATGATTCAGCCGGGCAGGCTTGAGAGGGTTCGAATAGTCGAGGACCACGGTCCGGAGAAAGGTGCGGAGGTAACACAGAATGTCCTGACAAGCGACCAGGACACGCTGTTCCCGCTCCAAGGGGCCTTAGGCTATGACCTCGTTCAGCACTTGTTCATTGCACCTCATAACCTGCTTGTCGAAGGGACAGCCGACTATACCTACTTAACGGTGATTTCCGACCACCTGAAGCAGGCCGGTCGTACCGGATTGGACGAGCGTTGGTCGATAATTCCTGTCGGCAGCGCCGATATGATTCCAACGTTCGTTGCTCTACTTGGTCACCACTTGGAGGTCACCGTCCTGATTGACTCGCGACGAGCCGGCCATCAACGGCTGTCGCAGCTAGCAGCCGATGGGTTCCTAAATCAGCAGAGGATTATTACGGTTGGACAGGTGCTTAGTCGAAGACTCGCCGACATTGAGGACCTGTTCACTGTGGCTGACTACCTACACCTATACAACAAAGCCTTCGGAGGATCAGTCTCAGAAGCAGACTTAGCGGGCACGGATCCCGTCGTGAACCGGTTAGCGCGCCATCAAGGCGTAGAGCGATTTGATCACGGTCGCCCTGCTGACGTACTGCTACGACGCCGGGACGAGCTCTTACCCCAACTCAGCCCTGAGACATTTGAACGTTTCGAGCGCCTCTTTCAGTCGATCAACGCCACACTACCCAAGGACTGAAACGCTGCATGGACGTCTTCAAGCTGCGCGACGCCGTCGTTAACGAGTACCGCTCGTACGTCGAGAGCTTCGTCCGCGTGTACGACAAGCGGATAGACGAATTCGTGCGGCAGAAGCTGGCGGAAGGCCACCTCTGGCCGGAGGCCTATCTGCAGCTGAACCCGGCCTACGAGGCGACTGACACGCTGGGCGAGCTGGCGCGGCAAGGCGTCATCGAGGAGACGACGGCCCGCTTCTTCGGGCCGGACATCCGGCTCCACCGCCACCAGCGCGAGGCCCTGGAGATAGCGCAGCGTGGGGAGCCCTACGTGGTGACGACGGGCACGGGCTCCGGGAAGAGCCTGACGTACCTGGTGCCGGTCTACGACGCAATAGTGCGCGCGCGGCCCGAACGGCACTCGGTGCGAGCTATCGTCGTCTACCCGATGAACGCGCTGATCAACAGCCAGCTCGAGGCCCTGCGTCAGTACGCGGCGAAGAGCGGGATTAGAGACGTCCGCTTCGATCAGTACACCGGCCAGACGAAGAACGAGGACCGTCCACGCATCCTGGACGACCCGCCGCACATCCTTCTCACGAACTACATGATGCTGGAGTACATCCTCACCCGCCCCTTCGAGCGCAACCTGCTCAGGACAGCGACCGAGGACCTGCGCTTCCTCGTCATGGACGAGCTGCACTTCTATCGCGGCCGCCAGGGCGCGGACGTGGCCATGCTCCTGCGCCGCCTCGCCCAGCGCGCCGGCAAGGACCTGCAGTTCGTCGGCACCAGCGCCACGCTGGCGTCCGAAGGCTCACGCGCGGAACGGCAAAAGGCGGTCGCCGAATCGGCGACTCGTGTCTTCGGCGTGCAGGTGCCTCCGACAAACGTCATCGACGAGACATTGCAGCGTCTTACGGCCTCGCCGGTACCGCGGACCCGCGATGAGCTGCGCCGCGCGGTCGAGGCGCCGCCTCCGGCGCCGACGCTGGATGCGGTGCGGGCGCACCCACTGGCTGCCTGGGTCGAGCACGCTTTCGGCATTCAGGAGGAGGACGGCCGCCTGGTCCGGCGTCCTCCCGAGACCTTCGAGGGCGCCGTGGGCCGGCTCGCAGAGCAGTCGGGCCTGCCGCCGGAGCTGTGCAGGGAGCGCCTGCGCGCCGTGCTCGACGCCGGCAACGCCGACACGTCGCGTCTCCCTTCCGGTGAGCCGCTCTTCGCCTTCCGGCTGCACCAGTTCCTCTCGTCCGGCGATAGCGTCTGGGCGACCCTGCAGGCGCCACAGGAACGGGAACTCACGATGGAGGGCAAGTACCTCTTCGACGAGGGACGCGTCCTGTACCCGCTCGCCTTCTGCCGCGAGTGCGGGCAGGAGTATTACCTGGTCTCGAAGTTGGTGGAGCTGGGCAAAGAACGGCTTATCCCGCGCCCGCCGATCGTCGGCGCATCCGATGAAGAGACGGATGGTGAGAGCGGGTTCTTCGCCGTCGATGATGGCGACCTCTGGGTCGACGACATCAACGAGCTGCCAGAGCACTGGCTGGAGGAACTCCGCAGCGGCACGCGCGTAAAGCCTGCCTATCAGGAATTCCGGCCGCGCGGCTACACCGCCAAAGCCGACGGCGAACTGCGCTCTGCCGGAGAGGGAGTGGCAGGCTGGTTCATGCCACGCCCGTTCCTCCTATGTCTGCGCTGCCGGGCTACCTACGACAAGCGCGGCACTGACTTCCGAAAACTGTCATCGCTCAGCCAGACGGGGCGGTCCACGGCTACGAGCGTGATCGTGAATGCGGCCGTCACGGGAATGCGCGGCGAAGTCGAGGACGAAGCGTGCAAGATCCTGAGCTTCACGGACAACCGTCAGGACGCTTCCTTACAGGCCGGGCACCTCAATGACTTCGTCCAGATCGCCCAGCTGCGGGCTGCCCTCGTGAGCGCGGTAAGGCGTCACGGAAGGCTGACGCACGAGCTCCTGGGCGAGCGCCTCTTCAAGGAGATGGCGCTCAAGCCAGCGGACTTCCTCAAGACGCCTGTCGAGGAGGGCAGTCCGGGTTACGAGCGCGGCCGGCGCGCGATGGAACGGCTCCTGGCTTATCGAGCCTTCGAAGACCTGGCGCGAGACTGGCGTGTAGCCCAGCCAAACCTTGAACAGGCTGGCTTACTCCGCATCGACTATGACGGCCTTGCGGCGCTCGCGGCCGATGACCGCCTCTGGGCGGGCCTGCCAGGAATCGGCGAAGCACCTCCTCAGCGGCGTGAAGAAGCGCTGCGGACGTTCCTGGACCACATCCGGTTCCAGCTGGCAATCGATGCTAAGGCGCTCACAGAGGACGAAACCCGCGCCTTGAGGAGTGTCACGTCTGACCTGCATGACTCCTGGGCCCTGGACGAGCGTGACATCCTCGAGACCCAGTCCATCGCCCTGTTGCCGGGCGTCCTCCCAGACGCTCGCGAGAGCCGCCAGCGGGTCTTGCGCCTGGGCCGCCGCTCTAACCTTGCGCGCTACTTGCGATCGCAGCGGACCTGGGGAACCACGCGGGACCTGGATGGCGACTCTGTTGAAGACCTCATTCGTGCCATCGTCCGGGCCTTGAACGGGCACATCCTGACGGTCATTTCCCGCAGTGGCGAAGACCGTGGCGTGAGGATCCGCGAGAGTGCGCTGATCTGGCTGCCGGGTGACGGCAGAGTGCCGCCGCCGGACCCGGTGAGAAGCCGGGACCTGCATCGTCGACGCGACTTCGGAGACGGCAAGCCGAATCAGTACTTCGCGCACCTTTACGGCCAGGGTGCGGCAGCCCTGCGCGGGATCTTTGGCCATGAGCACACCGGCCAGGTCAGAATCGACCTGCGCCAGGAGCGGGAGCGTGACTTTACGGACGGCCGGCTACCGGCCCTTTTCTGCTCCCCGACTATGGAGTTAGGTGTCGACATTCGGGACCTTCGCGCCGTGCACCTGAGGAACGTCCCGCCCACGCCTGCGAACTACGCCCAGAGAAGTGGGCGTGCTGGCCGTGGCGGCCGCCCCGCTCTCGTTGTCACGTTCGCTGCTCAGGGGAATGTGCACGACCAGTACTTCTTCCGCAAACGCGACCGGATGATCGCCAGCGCAGTCACACCGGCTCGTATGGACCTCCGCAATAAGGAGCTCGTCGAGGCCCACCTGCACGCAACGTGGCTTTCAATCGTGGGCCTCCGTCTAGGCAACAGCATTTCCGAGATCCTGGATGCGGACGTTATTGGCTACCCGCTACGGCAGGAAGTGCGCGATGTCATATACGACCGGGACAGGTACGAGCAACCTGCGCTCGAGGCCTGCCGTGAGGTCCTGAGACGAGCTCCCGAAATCATTGAGAGCGGTTGGTGGTACTCCGAAAATTGGTTGTTGGAGATGGTCGGCAACGCTCCGACTGAGTTCGACAGGGCGTTCGAACGTTGGCGAGAGGAGTATGGTGCAGCCGTCCGCATGCGCGACGCGGCAAGAGCCATCACTGACTCTCCCATGTCAAGCCGTCAGGAACGGGAGCAAGCCGAGCAGCGCGAGCGCGAAGCCAAACGCGAGATTGCACTTCTTCTGAATCAGGCCGGTCAGACCGAGACGGACTATTACCCTTACCGTTATCTGGCAGCCGAAGGATTCCTACCCGGCTATAACTTCCCGCGTCTTCCCGTGCGCGCTCTCGTCGGACGCGGAGACGAGGCCGAAGCCATCGACAGGCCTCGCTTCATTGGGCTCGCCGAGCTAGCGCCTCACAGTCTCCTCTACCACGAAGGACGAAAGTACCGCATCGATGGCGCCGTAGTTCCGCAAAGTGGCCTGGGGAGTCGGTTCCGGCGCGCCAGGTGGTGCAAGAACTGCGGCTACGTCCATGCTGACGACGCCTCCACCTCAGATCTCTGCGAACACTGCTCTACGCGGATGGATGCGGCGAGCTCAGACTTGAGTAGCACGCTGCTTTCACAGCCAACTATGCGCACAAGACCGGTGGAACGTATCTCGTCCGAGGAGGAGGAGAGGCTTCGGCGCGGTTACGTTGTCACGACCCATTATCGATTCTTTCCACCCTGGCGACCCCGGCCCGGCACGGTGGTCACACCGGATGGGGAGCGTCTCTTAGACCTTCTCTTCGTGCCGGCAGGGGAACTCTGGCGAATCAATCACGGCTGGAGACGCGCTCCAAGTGCTGGATTCAAGCTCGATCCGGAGACCGGGCGCTGGCAACGACAGACCGAGGATCCAAGTCCGGATGAAGGGGACCCGGACGCGCCGCAAGCGCTATCAGGAATCAAGACCTACGTCACCGACAAGCGCAACCTGCTGTTGCTCCGCCTCGACGCTTCTCACGCCGACCGCACCTTTGCCACGACCATGATGTACGCGCTTCGGCGCGCGATTGAGGTGGTCCATCAGGTTGAAGAGCAAGAAATCGCAGCGGAGCTGGTCGGGAAAGGTGGCGAGCAGCGGCTACTCCTCTGGGAAGCGGCGGAGGGCGGAACAGGGGTCTGGGAACGGCTCGTCGACCAACTATCGGGAATCGCTGAACTTGCCCGGCAAGCACTTATCCTCTGCCACTATGACCCGGTGACCGGTGAGGATGACCCCGCGTACTCGGGCGACTGCATAAGCGGCTGCTACGAGTGTCTGCTGAGCTACTCAAACCAGTTAGAACATCGCTTCATCGACCGCCGCGAGATCCGTGACTTTCTTCTGAGGCTAACCTCGGCCAAAACAGAATGGGCCGCAAAGGGACGGTCGCCGTCCGAGCAATACGAATGGCTGAAGGCAAAGCTGGACCCAGCGTCCGGTCTAGGGTTGAAGTTTCTCGACTTCTTGTTCGAGAAGGGCTACCTGCTCCCCGACGATGCCGAGAATCGACCCGCAGCCGACATTGCCGTTCAACCGGACTTCTACTACGAGAGGCACGGATCACCCGGGGCGTGTGTGTTCGTCGACGGCCCTGCTCACGATAGTGCGGGACAGTTAGTCAGAGATGCGGCGCAGCGGCAGGCGCTCGAGAACGCCGGCTATCGAGTCATCACAATACGCTACGATTCGCCTTTTGATGTTCAGGTGGCTGACCACCCGGACATTTTTGGCCGGCCTTAAGTAGCGCACCGTTGACCACTGTTCTGCTCCAGGCACTCCGAACAGGCAAGATACGAGTCTTGCCGTGGTTTACTTCCGAAGTGGTTAACCAAGGTAATACGGTAGATTCCGCAAAGTAGCCGACTTCAGCCCCCGGAGTCTCGCAATGTCAGTTTGATTGGCGCACCGACTTGGTTCGCCTCGGCATAGGCGGAGGTCAAGGTTTCAAGGAGACTCTCGGCAAGGGAGTGGACACGTAGATATGTTCCTTGCTTGAGCTCTGCTGGAGCGATCTCTCTTTCGATGAGAGGGATTGCGGTGGGAGCTCGGCGTTCGAAGACGCTCCTCCAGTACTGGAGGAACGCCCTGCCGCGTTCGTTCCAAATCGTGATCAGACCAACATTGTCCGGGCGAAGCCGGGGAAGCAGGGTAACGGCCCCGGATCTTCCTACGTAGCTCGCGAGAGTCGCGAGGTTCCTCGCTTCCATTTCTTCAGCCCAATCCGCGAGAGCTTCCAGGACTGGTTTGAATTCTGGAAGAGCATCGTCGATGCTGCGTCGAAACTCTGACGCGCCAGGTGACAGGATTCCTCCTCCCCGCTCGCGCTGAGGAATCGGTCGTTGTTCGCGTATGCTAGCTCGCTGCTCGGGCGCAATCCTCTGCGGCACTACTACCTGCGATCCGCCGACGTGGTACGACGCCACGGCGATGAGGTCGATGGAAAGCTTCTCGGAGACGGCCTCTAGAAATCCCGATAGCATGACGAGTTCTTCCGGTGCGGAGTCAAGCACGAATACGAGCCGAAACCTGCCCTCAATGAGGCTGGCCGCGAGTGCGTCATTAAACTCGCCAACGTCGAAGCTCCCTTCCTGATGGTTCGCTGCCACCATGTCCGCCAGTGTGGCGTAGCCGCGACTTTGGAGATGGGTGGCCAACAAGGTTTCCAGTTCACTGACCGAAAACCCATGCAAGTACGCAGCGTAAGCAAGTACCTGGGCGATGACGGCCCGCCTGGCCTCAGCATTCCGCGAGAGCTTTACTTCGATGACCGCCAAGCGGCCCTTGGGATCAACTGCTATCAAGTCGGCGATGCCGGTGCCGAGCCGGACCTCTCTCCCAACGATTACGAGGGAAGGGGAGCCGGCCAGAGGCAGCATCTGTGGTTCGCGTTCAACCAGCGTGTGGAGCGCTGCCTCATCGGGAAACCCGGAGGGAGCGAGCAGTTTCCAGCCGTCGCCGTCGTTTTGCCAGATCGCCGTCATGGCTCCAAATTCTAGCGCGGAAGCGCGGGGCACGATGTTAGACCCAGCCGGACGGCGGCCTGATCTGTTACGGCCGCGGGCGGGCGAGCCAGCATGGTGAGGCCGAATGCTAGAATCGCCTTCGCCCGACTGATGAGCGAGAGGTGGCGGTATGGCCGATGACGTGTTCGACCTGCGGCAGGCGGTCAGCGCCGAGCACGCGCCGATGTCGGCGCTCGACGAGTTGCCTGTGCACCAGTGGTCCGAGCAGGAGATGCGCTTCCAGAGCACTACGGACCCGCGCGCCTACGAGCGCTACTGGTTCACGGCGCAGGACCGCACCGGCGACCTCTTCGTGGTCACGGGCTTCGGCCTTTACCCGAACCTGCGGACGGTGGAGGCGTACTCGATCGTGAACCTGCGCGGCCAGCACACGACGGTGCGGGCGCACAGGCGCCTCACGGCGAACCGCGCCGACATGCGGGTGGGGCCAATCGACTTCAGGCCGCTACGGGCGTTCGGCGAGTGGCGCCTGACGCTGGACCCGAACGACTACGGCATCTCCTACGACCTGCGCTGGCAGGACACGAAGCGGGCCGTGCTCCAGCCCATCCGGGGCCTGGGCGGCTACGAGACCTTCGGCCGCGTCAGCGGGGAGGTCACGGTGCAGGGCGAGCGCTTCGAGCTTGCGCCGGACCTCTATTGCGGCTCTCGCGATCACCACTGGGGCGTCCGCGACGGCGTGGGCGGGCGGGGCCATATGCTCAACCCCGGCGGCACGAGCGTCGCCACGGGCGGTGTATGGGTGGAGTTCGGCGACTGGTCCGTCTGGCTCAACCGCATCCTTTACAACCTCGGCGACAAGCGGCCCGGAGCGGGACAGATCGTCGCCATGGAGCGGCGTCTGAGCTTCGAGCCGGACACCCACATCTTTACGGGCGGGACCGTCAGCATCACGCTCCAGGGTGGGGAGAAGAGGGACCTGCACTTCCGGCGCCTGGGCTTCCAGACGGCCTACCTCCGCTGCGGGATGTACGGCGGCCGCGAGGGCGGCACCCCGAACGGCGACATCTGGCACGGAATGTACGTCGGGGACAACGTGGTGTCCGGCGAGACGTACGACACCACCGACCCCGCGGTGCGCCTGCACATCGCCGGGGCCGCCGACCACCACTGTGAGGTGCGCTGCGGCGACGAGGTCGCTTACGGCATCTTCGAGTCGCACGACCCGATCACCTGGGAGATGGCGCGAGACGGCCGCCCCGGATACAGTCTGATCGAGTAGCACAGGGGCGCGGCGAGGCGCCGCGCCATACCGGGACCACCACAGCAATTCCGCGGCCGCGCCCGCCACCCCGGGCCGGGGGCGCCGCGCGATGGAGAAGAGATGTCTGAAGCTGCGACCCCAAAGGTCTTGATAACGGGCGGCGCCGGGTTCCTGGGCATCAACCTGGCACGCTACCTGCACGCGCGCGGCTACGCTATC
Organism: Dehalococcoidia bacterium; assembly: GCA_035574915.1. NCBI lineage: Bacteria > Bacillati > Chloroflexota > Dehalococcoidia > Dehalococcoidia bacterium. The sequence goes on from DATLYJ010000046.1 coordinate 16,538, forward strand.
ACGTCGCTCGACATCGCGGAGTTCGACTACCCGGACATGCGCGACAAGGTCACGGTCGTGACGGGCGACATCCGCGACCGCGAGGCGGTCGACCGCGCGATGGAGGGCGCCGACTACGTGGTGCACACGGCGGCGGCGCTACCGCTGTACAAGCCCCGGGACATCTACACTACGGACGTCGAGGGCACGCGGAACGTGCTCGCCTCCGCGCTCGCGCACGGCGTCAAGCGGGCCGTCCACATCTCGTCCACCGCTGTCTACGGCATCCCCGACCACCACCCGCTGAGGGAAGACGACCGCCTCGAAGGCGTTGGGCCCTACGGTCAGGCGAAGATCCAAGCGGAGATGATCGCGCTCGAGTACCGCGCGAAGGGCCTCGTGGTACCGATCATCCGGCCGAAGTCGTTCATCGGCCCCGAACGCCTGGGCGTCTTCGCCCTGCTGTACGACTGGGCGCTGGAGGGCCACAATTTCCCGGTCCTGGGCAGCGGCAAGAACCTGTACCAGCTCCTGGACGTCGAGGACCTCTGTGAGGCGATCCGTCTCTGCCTCACGTTGCCCGAGGACGCGGTAAACGACACCTTCAACATCGGCGCGAAGGTCTTCGGGACGATGAAGGAGGACTATCAGGCGGTCCTGGACCGCGCCGGGCACGGGAAGCGCATCATTCCCATCCCGGCGGCGCCAGCCATCTGGGTCCTGCGCATCCTGGAGGCCTTGCACATCTCGCCGCTATACAAGTGGGTGTACGAGACGGCTTCGAAGGAGTCCTACGTCTCGATCGAGAAGGCGGAGAAGAAGCTCGGCTTCTCGCCGAAGTACTCGAACAAGGACGCGCTGTTGCGCAACTTCGAGTGGTACATCCAGAACCGCGAGCAGTTCGCACAGGCATCGGGGATCTCGCACAGGGTCCCCTGGCGCCAGGGGGCGCTGGGGCTGGCGAAGCGCGTGTTCTAGACGGGCGGCGGCCTCAGGCCCTCGGGCCGGGGCGTCCGCCAGCATCCAGCCACAGCTCGTACATGCGCCGCCGGGAGACCCCGTAGCGGCGTTCGAGCAGCGCCGCGGCCTGCGAGCGCGTCAGGCCGACGTCGCGCATGGCGGCTAGCTCCTCCCGCCAGGCGGACTCGTCCGCCGGCTGCGGCTTCGCGGCGCGCGCACCCTCGATCACCAGCACGAACTCCCCTCGCGCTTCGTGGAGGCGCGCGAGGACGTCGGCCGCGGTGCCGACCAGGACCTCTTCGTGAAGCTTCGTGAGCTCCCGGCAGACCGCGAGGCGGCGCTCGGGCAGGGTCTCGGCCAGGAGCTGAAGAGTGCGTTTGACCCTGCCGGGGGCCTCGAAGGCCACCAGAGTATCGGGACCCGAGGCAAGCGACGCGAACAAGCGGCGAAGAGGCCCCGCTTCGCGTGGGAGGAAGCCGAGGAAGCGGTAGGTTCTGGCCCTCAGGCCGGCGACCGAGAGGGCCGTGACGACGGCCGAGGGGCCGGGGACCGGCACGACGGCGTGGCCGGCAGCCCGCGCGGCGGCGACGAGCTCGACCCCGGGGTCGCTGATGGCCGGAGTGCCGGCGTCCGAGATGAGGGCTATGTCAGTTTCCGCCAACCTGCCGATGATCTCCGGTAAACGGATGGATTTGTTATGATCGTTGAAACTTATGAGCCTCGCCTCGATGCCGTGCCTCGCCAGGAGCTTCCTGGCGACGCGCGTGTCCTCGGCGGCAATGAGGCCCACTTCTCTCAGTACCCTCAACGCCCGCAGCGTGACGTCTTCGAGATTGCCGATTGGCGTCGCGACGACGTAGAGGGTGGCCATTTAGTCTGGAGGATGCCGGAGACGGGAAGCAGAGAACGGGGGGAAAACGTCCCTGTAACCCATGGTCCCTGTTTCCGGGTTCCTGTTAATCGGTATAGGCAACATAGCCGATTGCTTGACCTTTCGGCGAGCGGGCCCTATATTCTTCGAATATAGCAGGCAGGGGGTGGCGAGCATGAAGACCGCAATTGAGGTGCTGGGGAGGCCGGACGTAGGCAGCTCCCTCAAGACCATGAGGCACGCCTACGGGTTCGACGAAGTGGCCATCGTGCCCGGCAACTTCACCGTAAACCCCGAGCTGACGGACGTAACCTTCACGCTCGGGGATTTCGTTTTCGGCATTCCGGTGCTCGCGGCGGCCATGGACGCCGTGGTCGACCCGACCTTCGCGGGCAAGTTCGGACGCCTCGGCGGCCTGGCCGTGCTCAACCTGGAGGGCATCCAGACCCGCTACGCCGACCCCGGCCCCATGCTCGAAGAGGTCGCCGCCACCCCGAAGAACAAGGTCACGGCCCTCCTGCAGCACATCTACAGCCAGCCGATCCAGCCGGACCTCATCGCTGAGCGCGTGCGCCAGATCAAGGAGCAGGGCGTCACGTCCGCGGTCTCCTGCACGCCCGCCAACACCAAGAAGTTCGCGCCCATAGCCGTCGAGGCCGGCGTGGACATTTTCGTCGTCCAGTCCACCGTGACTACTGCCCGGCACATCTCCCACTCGCTGGAGGGCCTGCGGTTCGAGAAGTTGACCCGCGAGTTGCCAGTGCCGGTTGTCGTGGGCAACACGGTCGGCTACTCGGCGACCAAGGAGCTGATGGAGACGGGCGTCGCCGCGGTGCTGGTCGGAGTCGGGCCCGGCGCCGCCTGCACGAGCCGCGAAGTGCTGGGCATCGGCGTGCCCCAGGTGTCGGCGACCATCGAGTGCGCCGCCGCCCGCGACGACTACTACCGCGAGACGGGCCGCTACGTCCCCATCATCACCGACGGCGGCATCCAGAAGTCGGGGGACATGTGCAAGGCAATCGCCGCCGGGGCGGACGCCGTGATGCTCGGCTCCATCCTCGCGGGCACGGCGGAGGCCCCGGGCCGCGGCAACCACTGGGGCATGGCGACGCCGCACGCCGAGCTGCCGCGCGGCGCGCGGATCACGGTGGGAGTGAACACCACGCTGGAGCGTGTCCTCTTCGGCCCGACCTCGCGGAACGACGGCACCGAAAACCTGGTAGGCGCGCTGCGGACAGCGATGGGCATGTGCGGCGCCCGCACCGTGCGCGAGTTCCAGGAGGCGGAGCTGGTGATCGCCCCTTCGATCAAGACGGAGGGCAAGAGCTTCCAGCTCGCCGGCCTCACCTAAGCCAACCTGCCACCATCTCGATAGCGTCCCGCGACGGCGCCTGGCGCCGTCGCGCGCAAGCGGCTGACTCCCGGGTCAGGCGCGGCGCCGGAAGACGAGGCGGGCGAAGGCGACGGTGAAGAGCAGGACTCCCGCTTCGCCGGCGATGCCGGCAGCCAGGAGCATGAAGTTGCGCTCGTCGGGGCCGATGCGGGTGCCGAACAGCGAGGGGAGCACGCGCAGCGCCGCGGCGCTCAGGGCCAGAAGCAGCAGCGCCGAAGACAGCTGTCGCTGACGGTTGGGACGCTGGCGCTCGCCGGCGAACTCGGGGAGCACCATGAGCGCCATGCCGAAGATCAGCGTCATGATGACGCCGGCGCCGAGGGCGTGCCGGAGCGCGTCCAGACGGTCGAAGTGGGGCAGAGAGCCCTCGACGAAGGCGGCCGCGCCGGCGTAGACGGCGTAGCCACCGGCGAGGAGCATCCAGATGAGGGCTGCCTTCACGAGGCGCATGTGAGGCTGCGAGGCGGGGCGCAGGCGCTGCTCCTCAGGCCATAGCGCCCCTGTGAGGCCGGCGATGGCGACAAGGGAGCCGCCGAAAGCAATGAGGCCGAGGTCGGCGAGGCGGGCGACTCCGGTGGAGTAGCCCTCGTACTCCAGCCAGAGGAGGGGCAGGGCGGCGAGGAGGACCGAGGCGCTCAACGCGACGGCGGCGCGCTTCGCGCCGGGCTCGGGGCGGCGCCAGCCGGACATGGTTGGTATCGCACGCGTCGCGACACCGCCGATGAAGGACATCACGAAGCCCAGCTGGAGGAAGAGCACGGCGGTGTTCGGCAGGTAGGGCAGGGTGCGCTCGTCGCTGGGCGCCTCACGGATGGCCACGAACGTAGCCGCGCCGGCCTGCAGGACCAGAAAGGCGGCGCCAGCGAGGAAGAACCAGGCAGTGGCCTCCAACCGCCGGGTGTCGACGAGCAGCGTGGCATACACGATAAGGAAGAAACCGGCCGACCCGAGAAGGATGCCGAACTGGGTCGCGAGGTGCACGATTGTCCTGGGTTCCGAAGGCAGCCAGAGCGACACGAGAAGCCTGGCCCCGAGCGAGGCGACGAACAGGCCCCAGACGGGCAGGACGAGCGCCTCGAGTCGCAGAGAAGTGGACGCGAACCTCGGCATGAGCCGCATGGCCATGCCCATCACGAAGAGACCGGCGAAGGCGAGGAGCTGGACCTGGCCGTGCACCTGCACCATATCGGGCCTTCGCCCTTCGCTCGCCCACTCCAGGATGCGGCCAAGAGGGATGTGAATCGCCAGCGCGAAGCCGCCGAGGACGGCGAAGGCGAGGCTGGAGAGCGCGAAGAGACGGTAGCGCTCGGGATCGCGCCGCTCGATGGGCACGAGAGGTATCGCCCCGGTGGGCATGGGCCTACTCACTCGGCCGGCCCCGGGAGGACAGCAGGCGCAGGTCTTCCGATGTGGTGCACGATCCGAGACTAGGGCGTAGCGGCAGGCCGCCGTAGGGCCTTTCGGCTCTACGTTGAGTACGGTGGTACACGTACCGTAGTCCGCGAAGGGAGGGCGCGCGGCGGCGCGCCGGAGCGGAGGCCAGGGCTGGAACTGTCGCTGACTCGTCGTGGCGACTATGTGATCAGGGCTGCACTCGCGCTTGCGCGCGCCTGGGACAGCGGCGAGATGCGCAAGATCCGCGAGGTGGCCGCGGAGATGGCGTTACCCCTGGGCTATACGCCCCACATACTCAACCTGCTCGTGAAGGCCGGACTGGCCGAGTCGAGGGCGGGCCAGCGCGGCGGCTATCGGCTCGTGCGAGCGCCGTCCGAAATTTCGCTCCTGGAGCTCGTGGAGGCGGCGGAGGGGCCGCTCTGGCCAGAGCGCTGCACCCTCCTGGGAGGGCCCTGCCACTGGGAGGAAGTGTGCGCCCTGCACCCGGCCTGGGAGCATGCGCACAAGGCGCTGAGCGCGGCGCTCAGCGAACAAATGCTGGCGTCGGTGCTCGAGTGGGACATCCGGCTGAAGCGCGGCGAAGTGATCGAGCGTGACGCGCAGCACTCGGAACCGCGAGTCACCGGCCTGGCGGCGCGGCCGCGCCGCGGCACCCGGGAGCCCTGACGCGCGGGCTGCCCGTTTTCGTGACTTTCGGACCGGCAGGCGAGTCCGCAAGGCCCTGACACCCGGCGGGAGGCGGGCGCTCAATGGTGCTGAGCCGGTCGTGGCTGAGGCACGACGGGACAGGAGGCACCAGATGGTCGCGACGTATGAGGTTTCCCTGGTGGAGCTGGAGGGGCAGAACGCGGCCGTGATCCGAGAGACCACGACTCTCGCCAACATCGGGGCAGCGTTGTCAGAGATGTTGGGCGCCGTGGCCGAATACCTGCGGGAGATGAAGGTGACGCCATCGGGGCCGCCCTTCGCCCGCTACTACGCCGTCGACGCGAAGGGAGTCGACGTGGAGGCCGGATACCCGACCCCAACGGAGGTGCCGCGGCGCTGGCGGGTCGTGCCGGCAGAGCTGCCCGGCGGGTCAGCGGCGGCGACGTGGCACACTGGCCCCTACGACCGCATCGGCGACGCGTACGCTGCGCTGGACGAGTGGCTGAAGGCCAACCGGCGAAGGCGGTCGGGCCCTCCCATGGAGGTGTACTGGACCGACCCGTCCCAGGTCGATGACCCATCGCAGTGGCGCACGCAGGTCATCCAGCCCCTGGCGCCTTAGTCCATCTGCCTAGCCGCGGGCGCACGAACCCGCCGCCCCAGCGCCCGCGAGAGTGGCGTCGATCAGGGCGGTATCGATGCGGCCGGCGATGGCCGCCACGACGACCCCGCGGCAGTCGATGAAGTAGGTGGACGGCATTCCGCGCACGCGGTAGCGTTCGGCAATGTCGCCGCTGGTATCCACGGCGAAGGCGGTGAGCGCGATGCCTTCGCGCTCCAGGAAGGCAAGGCCGGTGGAGTAGGACTCGCCGTTGTTCACGGCGAGCACGGCCAGGCGGTCCGGGCCGTAGCGCGAAAGCGCCGCCTGGAGGTCCGCCATCTCGGCCCTGCAGGGCGAGCACCAGCTGGCCCAGAAGTTCAGGACCACCATCCTCCCGCGGAAGTCCGAGAGGCGCTGACGCTCGCCCAGGTAACCGGAGAAAGCGAAGTCGGGCGCGAGCTCACCTGGCCTCAGCCCGACGGCCAGGGAGCCAGCGCGCGGGGTCTCGATGTTCGTGTCCGGCGGCAAGGCAAGCGGCCGCACGCCCGTCGTCGCGGTGCTCGTCGCGGCCGGTGACAGGAGTCCCAGCGCCCACAGGAGCCCGAGAAGGGCAGCGACCGCGGCCGCGCCGAAAGCGAGACGGGTGGATGTGGCCATCAGGACGACGCCGTCACCAGTTCACGAGGTAGAGGGCGGGGTAGAAGAACACCCAAACGACATCGACGAAGTGCCAGTACTTGATCGTCGCCTCGACGCCCCAGTGGCTCTCGGCGCTGAAGTGGCCTCGCGCGCCCAGGTAGGCCACGATGGCCAGCATCACGACGCCGCTGATGACGTGGGAGGCATGGAGCCCGGTCATCGAGAAGAAGGCGGTGCCGTAGGGCTCATGGATGCTGAAGTGGGCTTCCGACCATTCGAAGCCGACGCCGACGGCGAAGACGATGCCGAGGAAGATCGTGGCGAGCAGGAAGCGCATGAAGTTCGCGCGGTCGCCACGGGCGATCGCCGTTTCGCTCATGTAAGCGGTAAAGCTGCTGCAGACCAGGACGAGCGTAATGGCGAGGCCGAGGAGCTGATCGACGTGCTCGGAGGCCTTGAAGCCGGCAAGGTAGAAGCGGGCGGAAAGCAGGGCGGCGAAAAGGAAGGACTCGGAGAGGAAGAAGAGCCACAGGCCGACCTGGTTCATCGAGCGGCGCGCGGGATGGTCGTGGCCGTGCGCGGTGCCCGTGGCGGGAGGATGCGCGGCAGGAGGGTGGACGGCGACGGCTGCTTCGACGGCCATGGTTAGTGGTCCTCACGACCGCGCCAGACGCGGGGCAGGTGCATGAAGTAGACCATGATCAAAGCGGCGTCCGCGACATTCATCGCGATCATCAGCGGCAGGTTGCGGTCCAGCCACAGGAACACGAAGTACTCGAGGACAGTCAGCACCATGAGCAGCGCGAAAACGACGATGCCAAGGACAACGGGGTTCGTCTGCCTGGTGGCTGCCGGGGATTCGAGGCGATGGTGGCCGTCGCGGTTCATCTAGCCAACCTCCGAAGTGATGGCGGGAAGGGGGAAAGCGGCGTGGGGCCGGGCCCCGGGGATGCCGTAGTCGTAGGGGCCGCCGTCGACCACGGGCGGCGCCGGGAAGTTCTCGACCGGCGGCGGCGAAGTCGTCTGCCACTCCAGGGTGCGCGCACGCCAGGGGTCGGCCGGGGCGCGGGCGCCGGCCTTGAGGGAGACGAAGACGTTCCCGAGGAAGAAGAGGAAGCTGGAACCGAGGATGAAGGCCATCACGCCGATGAAGACGTTCAGGTCCTGGAGGTCAGGCGTGTACGTGGCGACGCGGCGGTTCATGCCGCCGAGGCCGGCGGCGAACATGGGTAGGAAGGTGAGGTTGAAGGCGATGAACATCACCCAGAAGTGCACCTGGGCGAGGCCTTCGTGGTACATGCGGCCGGTGATCTTCGGGAACCAGTAGTAGACCGCGCCGAAGAGAGCGAAGATCTCCGCCCCGATGATCGTGTAGTGGAAGTGGGCCACGACGAAGTAGGTGTCGGACAGCGCCAGGTCGGTCGGGACGTCGGCGAGGTAGATGCCGGTGACGCCGCCAATGAGGAAGTTGAAGACGACGCCGAGGGCAAAGAGCATCGGCGCCTTTAGCCAGAGGTTGCCCATCCAGATGGTGCCGACGGCCGAGAGGAAGATCAGCCCGGTGGGGATGGAGATGATCTCGGTCGTAACGAGGAAAGGGGCGAGGAGCGAGTGGTCCATGCCGCTCACGAACATGTGGTGCGCCCAGACAAGCCCGCTTACGGAGACGATGCCGAGCAGGCCGCCGACCGCCCAGCGATAGGCGAACAGGGGTTTTCGCGAGAAGTGGGACAGGATCTCCAGGGTCGCGCCGAAGCCAGGCAGGACGAATATGTAGACCGCAGGGTGCGAGTAGAACCAGAAGACGTGCTGGTAGAGGAGAGGCGCGCCGCCCGCGTCCGCCTTGAAGAAGACGCTGCCGGCGATGCGGTCCAGGGTCACCATCAGCATGGCGGCGGCGAAGAACTGCGTGAAGGTGAGGGCGAGGAGGGCGGCGGCGAACATCGACCAAACGAAGATCGGCAGGCGGCCCCAGGTCATGCCCTTCGCGCGCATGAAGACGATGGTGACGATGAAGTTCAGGCCGCCGAGGATCGACGACAGGCCGAAGGTGATGATGGCGAGGTTGAAGAAGACCTGGCCGTGGGCGTTAGTGACGCTGAGAGGCGGGTAGGCCGTCCAGCCTGAGTCCCAGCCGCCGAAGGCTTGCGCGAGAAGGAGCAGCACGGCGACGGGCGGCACCAGCCAGAAAGAGAGCGCGTTGAGGCGCGGGAAAGCCATGTCCTCCGCGCCGATCATCAGCGGCACGCAGTAGTTCCCGAACCCGCCGATGACGGCCGCGACGGCGACCGCGACCATGATGATGCCGTGCATGCTCATGATGCGGTTGTAGGTGCCCTCGCCGAACGCCGGCTCAACGGGGTCCAGGAGCTGGATGCGGATCAGCATGGCGAGGAGGCCGGCGAGCAGGAACAGCGCCAGGAATGTGACCAGGTACTGCACGCCAATGACCTTGTGGTCGGTGGTGAAGGCGAGGTAGCGGTGCCAGCCCGGCGGGCCGTCCTTGACGGGCCGGCCGAACCACTCGCGGCCCCAGCGCTCCCATACCCCGACGCCGAAGAGCCAGCCGGGGAGGGCGAGGGTGTAGCCGATGACGAAGGACTGGTCGGTGTCCCAGGCGCTGCTCCCGGCAAGACTGCGGCCAATAGCGGCAAGTCCAGCACCCAGGGCGAAGCCGGCGGCTGCGCCGGCTATGCCGCGGGCGATGGGCAGGAATGCCGGCCAGACGCCAGGCCTGGCGGCGTCGTAAGTCGAAGTCACAGGCTTGCCTCCGGTGTCACGGCTACCTCGCCAGCAGGGTGCCGGTCATGGTCGTGGGATGGACGTCACAGCGGAAGAAGTAGGTGCCGGCGCGGGCGACGGTGAAGGTCGTCGAGTCCTTCGCGGGGCCTGCCTTCAGGGGCGTGGCCGCCAGCGGCCGCGCGTTGCGCGAGGCGGCGCGCTCGCTCTCGTAGAGGGCCCAGTTGTGCTGGACGCCGGCGTCCTGGTTATCCAGCGTGAGAGTCACGGCCGTCCCGGCCGCGACCGTGATCTCCTTGAGGTTGAACTTGAGGTCCTTCGCGACGAGAGAGATGGCTTCGCCGCCACCGGCCGCCGCCGCGGCCGCCTGCTCGCGGCGCTCCCGCTTCCACGCCTCGAACTCACTGCCAGAGACCACCCTCACGGGGATGCTCATGCTCGCATGGCTCAGGCCGCAGAGTTCGGCGCACTGGAGGCGCACGGTGGGGTCCATCGAAAAGTCGCCTGTTTCGGTCGCCTTAAGGGAGAGGCGGGTTGTGAGGCCGGGCACGGCGTCGATCTTCATGAGGAACGCTGGGATCCAGAAGGAGTGAAGGACGTCGCGGCTCGTGACCTCGAACGTCACGGTCCTGTCGACCGGCAAGACGAGTTCGCGGACGTTCTCGAGGCCGGCGTCCGGATACGTGACCAGCCATGTCCACTGGATACCCTCCACCTTCACTGTGAGGTCGGGGTTGTGCTCGTGGGCAGTGACCACGTGGAGACTGGTAAGGCCGGGATAGACGATGACCAGGGCGGTGAGGGCGGCAGTAGCGAGAAACCAGATCGCAGGGGCCGTGCCCTTGCCCTCGTAAGGGACGGCGTCGCCGGGAAGCTCCTGGAAGCCACGGCGGAAGATGCCGTAGACGAGCACAGTGACGACGAGGGCGGCGACAGGCACTGCCATGATCGTCAAGGCGCGGAAGGCGCCCTCGATGTCCTCCCCTTTGTCGGAGAGGACGACGGGAAAGTAGTCGATGGAGGCCGCCGCCCAGACGCCGGCCGCCGTGAGCACGACCCACAGCGCGAGCGCGATGGCTATGGCGGTGCGGTGAGAGTCTCGGCGGATGCGGGCAATGGGGCCGGGCCGCTCGGAGAGCCTGGAGATGAGCGCGATACCAAGCGGCATCGCCAGACAGACGAGGACGGCGAGCAGGACCTGCACCCGGGCGGCCTCCGCGCTTTCGCTTTGATGCGAGGCTAACCGAGGCCTGATTCCAGAACATGGTGCTTTTGCACCAATTGGCGCCTCAGCAGGTCAGGCTTTCGGCGAGTCAGGCCGCCGGGTGCAGCAGTTGCGCAATAGCGATGGCGCTTATCGCGGGGGTTTCGGCGAGCTACAAGAGGCCGTTCTCGGTGGCGCGAGTGACGGCTTCGATGCGGTTGCGGGCGTTCAGCTTGCGGACGACCGAGGCTAGCTGGTTGCGAGCGGTGAAGAAGCTGACTCCCATGGCGGCGGCGATGTCCGCGGTCTTCATGCCGTTGGCGGCGAGGCGTAGCGCCTCGATCTCGCGGCGGCTCAGGGGCGTGGCGAGGCTGTCGGATTCGCGCCTGGGGCGGGCGCGGCGGCCGCGGGCCGCGAAGCGCCGTGACGGGCGCACCTCGCGGAAAAGATGCAGCACGGCGGAGCCGCCGCCTTCCCGTGGCCAGAGCAGGACGCTGTTGTTGATGAGCTTTCGCTGGCCATCATGAGTCTGGACGGTGACCTCATAGTCGCGGACGGGACGGCCACGCGCCGCGTTGGCGGCGATCGGGCATTCCTCCCGGCAGAAGGGGTGGCCGGCGTAGTCCACGCCGACCAACACCTCGAAGCAGGAGCGCCCGACCGCCGAGGCGGCGTCCACACCGAGCAGCCTGGCGGCGCTATCGGACCAGTAGAGGATGCGCTGGTCGCGGTCCGTGACGAAGAGGCCATCCAGCGTGCGAATGCGGGCGAAGACTTCGCCTTCGTGATGACCGGCCGGAGCGCCCATCACTGGGAATCCTAAGCGGCTGCCCGCGAACGGTCAGGGGCCGAACGGACGGTTCTGCTCTTCTCGAGGCGGCAGCGGGCGGCAGTGCTCAGCGGGACATCTCGAGCTCGGACAGGTCTCTCACTTCGATCGTCGCGCCGGCCTCCCTGAGGAAGCCGGGCGGCCCGGAGCGGTTGATGCCGATCACGGCGGCGAAGCCGCCGGCGCGCCCTGCCTGGACGCCGGCGATCGCGTCTTCGACCACGGCGCACTCCGCGGGCCGGGCGCCCAGACGCCGCGCGAGCTCGACGAGCGTCGCCGGGTCCGGCTTGCCGGGCAGGCCGAGGCCGGCCGCGTCCGTCCCGTCGACTCTGGCGTCGAAGAGCGACAGGACGCCCGCCTTCTGCAGCACCTCCCGCGCGTGGCGGCTGGCTGAGAACACGCCCACGGCAATGCCTTCGTCCTTCAGCCGCCGGATGAAGTCGATGGTCGACTCGAAGACACGCACGGGTTGGGACTCCAGGGCTTCGGCGAAGTACAGGTCTTTCTTGTTGCCGATGGCGCAAACGCTGTCGTAGCCGGCCGGGTCCTCGGGCGAACCCCAGGGGAGGGAGATGCCGCGTGAGGCGAGGAACGCGGCGACGCCGTCGTAGCGGGGCTTGCCGTCTACGTAGCGCAGGTAGTCGGCGTCATCGAAGGGCCGGAAGGAAGCGCCTGGCCCGGCGCGGGCGGCCAGGAAGCCATCGAACGTCCTCTTCCAGGCGGCCGCATGTACGCTGGCCGTCTGCGTGATCACGCCGTCCATGTCGAAGATAACGGCTTTGAGGCCCCTGAGCGGAAGCGACGCGGAGCCGGGCATTACGGTATCCACTGTAGGGCGCCCGGCGCCGCTTGCGGCGCCGGTACCCACGGTATAATCGAGAAGATAAGCTCCCGTCCCTGTCCGTCGACAGCCGGTGATGGAAAGAGGTCCAGGGAGGACGGCCGGCGCTGCGCCAACGCCCGGCACGTGACACGGATATCGACAGATGGACCGTTGCCTGGCACGCCCTTGGGTGGGCCCGAGCCTTGCCGTTCGAACCCGTTGGGACACATGGCACTTCCTGGCGGGCTGACGGATGGGTGAAGGTAGAGACATCTGAAGGAGGAAGGCAATGGCGGAGAACGAGGAGCGTCGTATTACCGAGCGAAGCTTCAGGCCGCTGAGAAGCCTGGGCGACCTGTGGGAGGAAATGGACCGTCTCTGGGAAAGCTTCCCGGCGTTACCGCGCTTCCGCAGGTTGCTCGAGCCGCCGGCGTGGCCCGCCGTAGATGTCTTCGAGCGCAACGGGACGCTCGTCGTCAAGGCTGACGTGCCAGGGATGACCGCCCAGGACCTCGAGGTGACGGCCACGGCTGACGGAGTGCGCATTTCCGGCGAGCGCAGGGAGGAGAAAGAGGTCAAGGAGAAGGACTACTACCGCAGCGAGCGGAGCTACGGGCGCTTCGTGCGGCAGGTGCCTCTCCCGGCGAGCGCCGACACGGAGCGGGCCGAAGCAAGCTTCAAGGACGGTGTGCTCGAGATCGTCTTCCCGCTCAAGGAGGAGGCGAAACAGAAGAAGATCGAGGTGAAGGCGCCGCCACAGGCATAAGGCGGCGCGCGTCCGCCCTTCGCACCTGCCCCGCCGCATCGAGAGCAGACACTTTCTGAGGGGGAATTCGTATGCGCATCGGCATCGTTGCCCCGCTCGTGGAGGCTGTCCCTCCGGCGCTATATGGCGGCACCGAGCGGGTGGTCTCGAACCTGACCGAGCAGTTGGTGAGCCGGGGTCATGACGTGACGCTGTTCGCCAGCGGCGACTCGGTGACAAGCGCGCGCCTGGTGGCCTGCGCGCCAAAGTCTCTGCGGCTGGACCCGGAAGCGCCGGACGGAGTGACGGCGACGCTGTTTCAGATGCGGGAGGTGTATCGCCGCGCGGCGGAATTCGACATAATCCACAACCATGCCGACTGGTTTGCCTTCCCTTTCGCCGACCTCGTCGACACGCCGACTGTCACCACGGCGCACGGCCGGTTGGACCTCCCCGAGATTGCCTACCGATACGAGTGCGGCAAGGGTCAGCCCCTGGTCTCGATTTCGTACGACCAGAGGCGCTGGCTGCCCCAGTGCCACTGGGTGGGGACGGTGCACAACGGCATCGACGTGGACCGCTTCTGGTTCCGTGAACGACCAGGCGACTACCTGGTCTTCCTGGGACGCATAAGCCCGGAAAAGGGACCGGAGCGGGCCGTCGAGATCGCGGGGCGCGCCGGCATGAGGCTTGTGGTAGCCGCGAAGGTAGACGCGGCAGACCGCGAGTACTACGAGACCGTGGTGGGGCCGCTCTTTCGGAAGAGCCGGCATGTCGAGTTCATCGGTGAGGTCAACGAGGACGGGAAGGACAAGCTCCTCGGCGGAGCCTACGCTTACCTGTTCCCCATCGACTGGCCGGAGCCCTTCGGACTCACGATGGTGGAGTCGATGGCCACCGGTACGCCCGTAATCGCGATGCGGCGCGGGTCGGTGCCGGAGGTGGTCGAAGACGGCGTGACCGGCTTCGTCTGCGACTCCGTCGATGAGATGGTCGAGGCCGTCGAGCGGGCAGGGTCGATCGACCGGCGGGCCTGCCGCGAGCGAGTCGAGCGGCTCTTCTCCGCGGCGCGCATGGCCGACGGGTACGAGGCCGTGTACCGCAGGGTCCTTGCCGGTACCTGTCGCACAGTCGAGCCGCTCCAGGGAGCAACGGTGGGGGCCGCGCGGGGCGACGGTAGCCTTGTCGTCTACTAAAGGTGCCGCTTGCCGGGATGCGACGGACGAGGAGCCCACGCGGCTTCCCTTCTTCGCCGACGCCGACGCGAGCACCGGCCCAACGTGGGGCCTTCGTGAAGAGGGCTACGAGCCGAGCGTCGAGCATGAGCTAGAGTCCCGCTTCTTCGTCGGCAACGGGTTCCTGGGGATCCGCGGCTCCCTCGACCTGCCGACGGAGGCGTCGCTGCCGCGTACGTACGTCGCCGGGCTTTTCGCCGAGGTGCCGGGCCCGCCGCCAACCGTCGCGCTGGTGCGGGCGCCGGACGCGTTCAGCGCCCGCTTCGAGGTCGACGGACGCCCCCTGGTCCTAAACCCGAGGCGGCTGCGCACATCCAGGCGGCTCCTGGACTACCGGCACGGCGTCCTGCACTCCCTCCTGGAGCAGGGTCTGCCCTCGGGTCAGGTGGTGGCCCTGGACTCCTTGCGCTTCGCGTCGATGGCGGCGCGCAACCTGGCCGTCCAGGTGGTCCGCATCCGGCTCCAGCGGCCTTCGGAGGCGGCGATTTATGTCGACGTCCCCGGGGAAGGCCCGCAGGACACGGGCGAGCCGGCGCGGGAGGGTGCGCTTGCCATGGCCTGCGAGAGGGCGGTCCTGGTCCGGGACCCGGATGGCCCCGGCTGGCGCAAGGCGCCCGGCGCGGAGGTCAGGGCAAACGGCAGCACGGGCCTGGACATTGCCCTGCTTACGGCGTACGGGCTTGCTGAGAATGTCGAACAGGCCAGGGCGGCGGCAGCGCGTGCCCTGAGACGAGCACAGCGGGAGGGGCCGGAACGCCTTTACGCCAGTCACGCGCGGGCCTGGCAGCAGCGCTGGGAGGACAGCGACGTCCAGGTCGAAGGGGATGACGCGGCGCAGTCGGCGCTCCGCTTCGCGGTCTATCAGCTCAACAGCGCGGCAGACCCGCGCCCGGGCGGGTCGTCGGTTGGCGCGCGCGGCCTTACAGGCGACGCCTACATTGGCCATGTTTTCTGGGACACCGAGATTTTCATGCTGCCGTTCTACGTCCTCACCTGGCCGGAGGCGGCGCGACACCTGCTCCACTACCGCTACCGCACTCTGCCGCCGGCGCGGGAGAAAGCGCGCCGCCTGGGATGCCGGGGCGCGCTGTTCGCTTGGGAGTCGGCGGATACGGGCGAGGAGACGACGCCCCCGTACGCCATCGGGCCGAGCGGGGAGGTAATCGCCATCCGGAGCGGAGACCTCGAGCACCACATCAGCGCCGCTGTCGCCTACGGCGTGTGGCAATACTGGCTGGGCACGCGGGATGTCCGCTTCCTGCTGGCGGAGGGCGCCGAGATCCTGTTGGAGACGGCACGCTTCTGGGCAAGCCGCGCCCGCCGTGAACGAGACGGCTTCTACCACATCCGCCACGTCATCGGCCCGGACGAGTACCACGAGGACGTGGACGACAACGCCTACACGAACGCGATGGCGCGCTGGAACATCGAGCGGGGCCTCGAGGTGGCGCGGTTGCTGCAGCGCCGCTGGCCGGCGCGCTGGGTGGAGCTTGCCAGCAAGCTCAAGCTCCGGGATGAGGAGCTGAGCGACTGGCAGGCGGTCGCGGAGCGGATGTACCTGGGACGGGACGCCAAGACGGGCGTGCCGGAGCAGTTCGCGGGCTTCTTCCAGCTGGAGAATGTAGACCTTTCGCAGTACGCGGACCGCGCGGCGCCGATGGACGTGATCCTGGGCTTCGAGCGCACCAGGCGGTCTCAGGTGTCCAAGCAGGCCGACGTGCTTATGCTCATGGCCCTCCTTCCCGAGCAGTTCCCGCGAGAGGTGCAGGAGGCCGCCTTCGACTACTACGAGCCGCGCTGCGGCCATGGGAGCTCGCTGAGCCCGCCGGTGCATGCTCTGGTCGCGGCGCGGCTGGGGCGCCTCGAGCCCGCGCTGCGTTACTTCCGCCAGACGGCGGCCATCGACCTGGGCGACAGCATGGGCAACAGCGCCGGCGGGATTCACATGGCCTCGCTCGGCGGCTTATGGCAGGCGGCGGTGCTCGGGTTCGGCGGCGTGACGGTTACGCGCGAGGGTCTGTCGTTCGCGCCGGCGCTACCGGAGCCCTGGGAGGCGATGCGTTTCAGGTTGCACTGGCGCGGGCGCCGGCTCGCCGTCGAGGTGTCGCGGCGAAGGGACCGCCTGGAGGCAGCGCTCGAGAAGGGGGCGGCGATGCCGCTGCGAGTCTACGGGGAGCGCTTCGTCCTGGAAAGAGGCAGCCCGCTTGTCGTGGAGGTGAGGGCGGGGAAGGAGGCAGGCAGATGGTGACCGCGGGGGACCGGATCGGCAGGAGGGTGATCGTGGCCTGGGATGGGTCGCCGGCTGCCTCCACGGCAGTGCCGGTGGCCCGGCGGATCGCCGGGCAGCTCGGGGCGGAGGTGGAGGCGCTGTATGTCGCCCATGACGCCGCCGAAAAGGAGGGCTGGCAGGCCAAGCTGGGCGCCGAGGCCGAGAGGCTGGGTGTGAGCGTGCGTCTGGTCACGGGGGAGCCCAGCGCCGAGATCGTGCGGGCGACCGAACGCGAGGGCGTGTGCCTGGTGGCCCTGACGATGCACGGCCGAGACGTGGGAGAGAAGGGGCACCGGCTCGGGCGCATTGCGAAGAAGGTGATTGCGAGTACGGTGCGGCCGGTGTTGCTGGTGAAGCCGGAGGCAGCCGAGGGCAAGGAGGCGGGCCCGGTCAGGCGCCTCCTGGTGCCGATCGACGGGACGCCGAAGACAGCGGCGGCGCTGCAGCCGGTGACGCAGCTTGCGCACGACCTCAAGGCGAGCATCGACTTCCTGTACGTGGCCGACCCGAGGCAGAAGCCGCCGCTGGAGCGCGGGAGCATCACCGCGCCGCGCTACGTCGACCAGCCTCAACACGAGTGGCCGGAGTGGGCGAACGAGGTGATGCGGCGGCTCTCGGAGGGCTGCGCGGGCTGCCCGGAGGACGTAGAGGTGCGCATCTACCTGGGTCGCGGGGATGCCGGCGAGGAGATCACGCACTTCGCGCGAGAGAAAGGGAGCGACGCAATCGTGCTGGTGCGGCGGAGCCGGTTCCAGCCGGGGCGGGCGAAGGTGATCAGGGCTGTCCTGGAGAGGACGACGAGCCACGTGATCATCGTCGGGTGTGGTGAGGAGGCGTAGGGCGGGCGGCTTGCGGGCTGGTCGGCTTGTCGGCTTGTCGGCTTGTCGGCCAGAGGAGACGCGATCGAGGCCGATCATGGCGGCAACGAGGCCACCATGACGGGGCGTGTGGCCCTACCGGCGCGCCGCGACCAGCGGGTGAAGTTTCGTGGGGACGGGGACGCGGGGGAGAGGGGCGTCGGAGGCATCCGAGGGCAAGCCATCGACGAAGAGGACGGCCTTGCGGGGCGTGGCGGGGACGCGGGGGCCGGGCGTGACGATGCCGGCGAGGTTCATTGGGTCAGTCGCGGCCACCCAGACGCGCTCGCCGGTGCGCTCTTCGCGGCGGATGCGTCGCAGGGCGTCCACGGCTTCGGGCAGGGCGTACTGCTCGCCAACGAAGCCTGAGACGAAGCGGCCGCCGCGGATGTTGCCGCGCGCCTCCATGCGGCGCAGGGCGCGCAGGACTTCGCGCCAGGGCAGGGTGAAGCTCTCGCGCACGATGAGGTCGTAAAACACGACGCCGTAGCGCTGAAGCAGGACTTCGGCAATCGACTCGGCCAGGTCGTCGATATCGAGGGCGTCGGGCGGCGGGGCATGCAAGATGGCCCAGCGGCCGGAGGGGCCGGGACCGGCGAAGATGCCGCCGGGGCCGTACAGGGAGGCGCGGACGCGGCGACTGCGGCCGGCGGCGCCGACACCGCCGGTGAGCTGGCGCAGGCCCTGGAAGCCATCGGCGGTGACGAGGCCCCAGGCGACAAGCTCGCGCAGGCCGCGCTCGACGTCGGTGCGCAAGCGGCGCGTGAGGTTCACGATCTCGTCGAAGAAGAGGGCGCCGCGCGACTGCAGGAGGTCGAAGATCTCGGCGGCGGCGCCCGCGCGCGGCCGAGGCGTCTCGCCGCCGGAGGCGCCGCGGACGGCGGCCAGCAGGTGCGAGAATCGGGGCCGGAGGGCGAGTGAGACCGGGGTGACGCGGGATGGACTGGGGCCGGAGCCGTTGGCGGGCGCCTTTCGCGGCGTGAGGCGGCCCCAGACGACCTCCCCAGCGAGGCAGAGCTCGTCGAGCCAGGAGAGACGGTAGTCGGCGACGCGGGCGGCGAGGAGTTCGCGTTCCCAGGACGACGCGGCGGCTTCGAAGCCCTGGAGGCGGGCGATCGCCTGGCGCACGCCCATCTTGCCCTGCAGCTTCGATTCGGGCGCAAGGTGCTGCCAGCGCAGGAGGAAGCGCATGAAGTCCTGGGCGCTCACCGGGTCGATCTCGCGGCGGAGGGAGTCGAGCGTGTAGCGGTGGATGCGGGCCAGGAGGCGCCGGTCGCAGAACTCGACCTCCGGTGTTGGGGATTGGAGTGTGGACTCTGGATTTTGGGCCAAGCCGGTCTGGTCGGATAGCAGTGGTGGTCGGTGGTCGGCTGCGCGGCTCGGGGTGAAGTGGCCGCGGAGGACGTAGCCGGAGGCTTCGACCTGGCGGATGCCGTAGTCGACGTCGCGCTCGCCGAGGGCGGTGCGGCGGGCGAGGTCGGCGATGGTGACGGGGCCGAGGACTTCGGTGTGGCCGCGGAGGAGGCGGACGCGGGCCTGCTCGCGGTCCTCGACGGCGAAGGCGACGCCTTCGGGAAGGTCGAGGGGTGGCTCGATGCGGGCGTTGGGGTAGAGGAGGCGGATGAGGTTGATGTTCTCGGCGGCGAACCAAACCTCGGGTTGGGCTTGGGGTTGGACTTTGGAGTTTGGAATTTGGGCGCCGAGGGTTGGTGGTGATGGCGGTTGGTGGCCGGAGGGGTCGGGTGCGGAGGCGGGCGCCTCGGACGATTGGGGGCTGGCGAGGAGTGGGGATTGGAGTTTGGAGTCTGGACTTTGGGCGCCGAGGGTTGGTGGTGATGGTGGCCGGTGGCCGGGGGCCTCGGCGAGGGGCGAAGGAGTTACGGCGGGGAAGGCGGTGGCGGCGCGCCTGGTGTCGACGAGCTCTTCGAACCCGGGGCGCCAGTCCCAGGCGTCTTCCGGGCGGACGGCCACGAGGCTGAGGAGGGCGTCGTGGACCTCCTCGGCATTACGGGGCGCGGGCCAGGCTTCGTCGCGCACGCGCTCGATGGCGTCGGGGTCGAGCGCGCCCAGGTCGCGAGCGTCCTGGGGGAGGGTGCGGCGCAGGGTGACGGCGCGGGTGCGGCGCTCCTCCAGGGGGGCATCGTCGAGGTAGGTGAAGGGCTTTCCGCTGAGGATCTCGTGGGCCATCGGGGAGGGCTCGATGGTGTCGCGGGCGTGGAGGCGGATTTCACCTGCCTCGATGCGCTCGAGGACGCGGAGAAGGCCGTCGATGTCCATGGCCTCGTGCATGCAGTCCCAGACGGTCTGGCGGATGATCGGATGGTCAGGGATCGTGAGCGGGCCTGTCAGGTTCTCCTGGCAGCCGACCTGCTCGGGGAAGACGGCGGCGAGGAGGTCGTCCGAGCGCATGCGCTGGAGCTGGGGCGGGATGCGGCGTCCGCCGGACTGGCGCAGGACGGCGAGGGCCCGGGTGGCGTTCCAGCGCCAACGGGTGGGGAAAACCGGGGCGTAGAGGATCGACTGGCGCAGGGCCTCCTCAGCGTTGCGGGTGGAGACGAAGCTGAAGGCCTCCTCCAGCGGGAAGCTGTGCTGCGGCCCGAGCGAGAGGACGATGGCGTCGTCCGACGCGGCGGCCTGGAGCTCGAAGTCGAAGTTTACGCAGAAGCGCTTGCGCAGCGTGAGGCCGTAGGCCTTGTTGATGCGGGCGCCGAAGGGGGCGTGCACCACGAGCTGCATGCCGCCGGCCTCGTCGAAGAAGCGCTCGAAGACGATGTCGGTGTCGGAGGGGACGATGCCGAGCGCCTGGTGGGTGGCGCGTATGTAGTCGACGACCTGGGCGGCGCCGAGGGCGGAGAGGCCGGTCTCGGACTGGAGCCAGGCGAGGAGTGGGGATTGGACTTTGGAGTCTGGACTTTGGGTGCTGAGGGTTGGTGGTGATGGTGGTTGGTGGTCGGAGGGCGCTCCTGCGGAGGCGGGCGCCTTGGACGTTGGGGCGCCGGCGGGAGGCCTGAAGGCCTCCCCTACAGTTTGGGTTGCGACAGTTCGGGTTGCGACAGTTCGGGCTGCGGTTTCATCGCCGGTGAGGGCTTCGAGGCGGGATTGGGCTTCGGCGGTGAGGCGCTCGATGATGTCGCGGCGGAGGCGGCCCACCTCCTCGGAGAGCTCGATGGTGCGGCCGGGGGCTTCGCCGAGCCAGAAGGGGATGGTGGGCGGCAGGCCCCCGGCATCTTCGACGCGGACGATGCCGCGGCCTGACTCGACGCGCTTGATGCGCCAGGAGGTGCTGCCGAGGAGGAAGATGTCGCCGGCCATGCTTTCGATGGCCCAGTCTTCGTTCACGGTGCCGACGGGAGTCTCGTCCGGGTCCTGGACGACACGGAAGTCGCCGATCTCGGGGATGGCGCCGCCGTTCTGCAGGGCGACGAGGCGGGCGTTGCGGCGGCCGCGCAGGACCTTGTTGATGCGGTCGCGGTGCACCAGGGGCGGCGAGCGGCCGGCGCCGTTGCCGACGCCTTCGGCGAGCATCTCGACGATCTCGTCGAAGTCCTCGCGCTTCAGGTCACGGTAGGGGTCGGCCCGGCGGAAGAGGTCGAAGAGGGCGTCCTCGCCCCAGTCCTCGCACGAGACCTCGGCGACGATCTGCTGGGCGAGGATGTCCAGGGGCGCGACGGGCTGGACGATGGTGTCGAGGCGCCCGGCGCGGACGGCGCGGACCAGGGCGGCGCACTCTACGAGCTCGTCGCGGGTGGTGGGGAAGATGCGGCCGTGCGGCCGGAGGCCGAGGGCATGCCCCGAGCGGCCGACCCGCTGGAGGAAGGTGGCGATGCTGCGCGGGGAGCCGATCTGGCAGACGAGGTCGATGCTGCCGATGTCGATGCCGAGCTCCAGGGAGGCGGTGGCGACGAGGGCGCGGAGGCTGCCGTCCTTGAGGCGCTGTTCGACCTTCAAGCGGCGGTCGCGCGAGAGGCTGCCGTGGTGGGAGTTCACCCAGTCCTCGCCGAGGCGCTCGGCGAGGTTGTGGGCGACGCGCTCCGAGAGGCGGCGGGTGTTGACGAAGACAAGGGTGGTGCGGTGGGCGCGGATCAGGTCGGCGAGGCGGTCGTAGATCTCGCCCCACTGCTCTTTGGAGGCGACGGCCTCGAGGTCGGTCGGCGGGACTTCGATGTGGAGCTCGATGTCGCGCTGGTGGCCGAGGTCGACGATGACGCAGGGAGCGGAGGGCGGTGAGGGTGGGTGAGGGCCGGAGGCGACTGATGCGGGCGCCGCGCCGACGAGGAAACGGGCGATGGCGTCCATGGGGCGCTGGGTGGCGGAGAGGCCGACGCGCTGGGGCCGCGGGTTGCCGGCCGCGGTGACGACGTGGTCGAGGCGGGCGAGGGAGAGCGAGAGGTGGCTGCCGCGCTTGTCGCGGGCGAGGGCATGGATCTCGTCGACGATGACCGTGCGGACGTGGCGCAGGCGCTCGCGGCTGCGGGCAGCCGTGAGCATGAGGTACAGGGACTCCGGCGTGGTGATGAGGATGTCGGGCGGGCGGCGCACCAGGGCCTGACGCTCGGCCTGGGGGGTGTCGCCGGTGCGCACCGCGACCTCGATTTCGGGGATGGCAACGCCCATCTCCCTCGCGACTTCTTCGATCTCGGCCAGGGGGGCATCCAGGTTGCGCTCGATGTCGTTGCCGAGGGCCTTGAGGGGGGATACGTAGAGGACGGTGGTGGTGGGGCCGGAGGGCGGTTGGACTGTGGACTCCGGGCTCTGGGATGCGGGACCTGGCACGCCCATTGCCACCGCCGGAGGCGAAGGGGCCATGCCGGGTGCGGACTCAGGGCCGGAGATGAGTTGGTCGATGGCGACGAGGAAGGCGGCGAGGGTCTTGCCGGAGCCGGTGGGGGCGGCGATGAGGACGTCGCGGCCGGAGCGGATGTGGGGCCAGCCGGCGGCCTGGGCGTCGGTAGGGGCGCCGAAGCGGCGCCGGAACCAGGCCTGGATGACGGGATGGAAGCCGGAGAGCGGACTGGAGGCAGGGGGAGGGTGGCCGGGGGTCGGACCGGACTTCGGGCGCTGGACTTCCGCGGCGCGCGCGGCCCCGGCGCCGCGGCGGGTCTGCGCGCGCGGTCCGGAGACGCTGGTGGGTACGACTTTCGACGTGGCCATGGCTCCCGCCGTAGGAGGTCGATCTTAGCAGACGGCGGGAGGGAAGTCGAACGCGTGTGCGGATGAGGATGGAGGCGGGCCGTGGGCGGCGCTGGTGCAGGCGTCGTCGCCGGACACGACCGGAAGCTCCGGCGCTAATCGCGAGGCAGCCCTAACCCCCTCTGGGCGATGATGTTGCGGTTCACTTCCGAGGTGCCGGCGGCGATGGTGAGCGAGACGGACGAGAGGTAGTACTGCGAGATTCCGCCGTTGACGGGGGCGCCGGGGCCGCGGAGCTGGCCGTGCAGGCCCATCATGTTGATCGCGACGCGGGCGAGGCGCTGCTGCAGCTCCGTGCCGAAGACCTTGGCCATGGAGGCCTCGTAGTTCGGGATCATTTGCTGGCTCTGCATCCAGGCGACGCGGTAGCAGAGGAGGCGGCCGACCTCGAAGCCGACGGCGATGTCGGCGAGGGCGTGGCGGATGTGGGGGACATCAAACAGGGTGGTTGGCCGGTGGTGGTCGGTGGTCGGAGGAGTAGCGCGACGCGGTAGGTGCGCCGGCGTGCGTTTGGCGTAGGCGACGGCCTCTTCGAAGGTGCGGAGGCCATCGACGACGCGGCGGATGCCGGAGCGCTCGAAGTCCAGGGTGGCGGTAGAGACGTACCAGCCGCGGTTCTTCTCCCCGATCATGTTGCGCGCGGGGACGCGCACGTTATCGAAGAACACCTGGTTGAAGCCGGCCTGGCCGGTCATCTGGACCAGGGGCCTGATGGTGATGCCCGGGGTCTTCATGTCCAGCAGGAAGTAGCTGATGCCGCGGTGCTTGGGGGCATCGGGGTCCGTCCTGGTCAGGAGGATCATGTAGTCGGCGTTCTGGGCGTTGGAGGTCCAGATCTTGGAGCCGTTGACGATGAAGTCGTCGCCGTCCTGGACGGCGCGGGTCTGGAGGGAGGCGAGGTCGGAGCCGGCGCCGGGCTCGGAGAAGCCCTGGCACCAGGTGATTTCGTCCCTGGCGATGCGCGGCAGGAACTCGGCCTTCTGCTCCTCCGTGCCGAAGAGGATGATCGTCGGGCCGACGCGGTCGACGCCCATGGTCGTGCCAGGGGCCCGGTTGTAGGACATCTCCTCGTTGTAGATGAGTTGCTTGATGTGGCCGGCGTCCTGGCCGCCGTACTCCTTCGGCCAGGACATGGTGAGCCAGCCCTTCGCGGCGAGCTTCTTGGTGAAGGACTCGCCGCCCTGGCGGGACTTCGGCAGCTCGGTGCGGATGAACTCGCGCACTTCGGCGCGGAAGGCTTCGTCCTCAGGCGAGAATCGGAAGCGCATGGAAGGCTCCTCGGCTATTCGGCTGGCTGGCGTGAAGGGCCGCTGCGGGCGATGGACAGGATAGCAGACGGCGACGGGGAGACGGACTTGCCGGCCGTCCGGGCGGCGGCCAGCGGACTGACGCCGCGCGCGTTGTGTGGAGCGAATCTCTAGCCGCGGGCCGCGGGCGTGTCCGATAATCTGGGCACCAGAGGCGGCGTCGTCTCGTCATCCCCGTCACATCGGTTACTCAGGCAGTCCTAGACATGACAGGAGGAGCCCATGGCTGCATCTGACGTATTGGTCTCGACGCAGTGGGTCGCGGACCACATGAACGACGCGAACGTGAAGCTGGTGGAGGTGGACGTCGACACGAATGCCTACAGCGAGGGGCACATACCGGGCGCTATCGGCTGGAACTGGACGTCGCAGCTCCAGGACCAGGTCCGGCGGGACGTAATCTCGAAGGCTGACCTCGAGAAGCTCCTGAGCGAGTCCGGCATCAGCAATGACGACACGATCGTGCTGTACGGCGACAATAACAACTGGTTCGCCGCTTACGCCTTCTGGGTGCTGGAGATGTACGGGCACCGCAACCTGAAGCTCATGGACGGCGGCCGCAAGAAGTGGCTGGACGAGAACCGCCCGATCACGAAGGACGTGCCTACCCCGGCGAAGACGTCGTACAAGGCGAGCGAGCCGAATGCCGAATTGCGCGCCAAGCGGGAGCAGGTGCTGGCGAGCATCGGCAAGCAGGGCGTCGCGATGGTGGACGTGAGGTCGCCTGCAGAGTTTTCGGGCGAGATCCTGGCGCCGCCGGGGCTCCAGGAGACAGCCCAGCGCGGCGGCCACATCCCCGGCGCCGCCAACGTGCCCTGGGCCCAGGCGGTGAGGGAGGACGGCACCTTCAAGTCGCCGGAGGAACTGAAGGCCCTCTACCAGGCCAAGGGCGTGACGCCGGACAAGGAGATAATCGCCTACTGCCGCATTGGCGAGCGGTCTTCGCACACCTGGTTCGTGCTCAAGCACCTGCTTGGCTACGACAAGGTCAGGAACTATGACGGTTCGTGGACGGAGTACGGCAGCATGGTCGACGTGCCGGTGGAGAAGGGGTAGGGGCGGAGGCGCGCCGGAGGATGGGAATGGTGGCCGGCAGCCAGCGGCCGGCGGCGGAGCGGGGAGCAGATGGCAGTTCGGCGGTGAGCGGACGGCGCTTGCGCAGGAGGTCGAGGTCGGGCCTGTGGGTGAAGAGACGATGGTGCTGCGGGTGCTGCTGCGGCGCGCGCTGGCGGGCGAGGAGCTGGTCAACGTGCCGCTGCACTTCGAGGCAGGGGTGCTGGAGCGCTACCGCGGGGCGCCCGGGTTCTCGCTGATCCGGACCGATAGTGTCGGGCGGATCAAGAAGGAAGGCGGTTGGGCGCTGGACGTGGGCATCGCCGCGGACGAGACGCTGCTGCACGCCTTCGCCGGCGACCTTGTCAGGCTGCCCCCCGAGGAGCGCGAGCACTGGGCGTCATTCGCCGTTGCTCTGCCGTCCAGCCGGATGTTCCTGCAGATGCGCCTGGCCCCGGGCGCCTGCCACGACGATGGCGAGCCGCGAAAGTGGGAGTAGGCGCGAGGCGGGACATCGGGACAGGCGAGCGTTCGAACGTCGTGCAAAGCGAGGCGGGCTTCGATGTCCTGACACCGGGACGTGCGGGCGTCCGGGCGCGAGCGGCGGGGGGTGGCGCGTGGCGTTGAGGCTGCCGAAGGCGATGGTCGAAGAGATGATCGCCCACGCCCGCGAGGACCTGCCGAACGAGGCCTGCGGTGTGATCCTGGGCCGAAACGGCGTGGCGATGGAGTTGCACCGGGCGCGGAACGCGGAGGCGAGCCCGTATCGGTACGTAATCCACCCCGAGGACCTGATCCGCTTCCACCGTATCGTCGAGGAGAAGGACTGGCAGTTCCTGGTCATCTACCACTCGCACGTGGCCTCCGAGGCATATCCCTCCCCGACGGACGTGCGCATGTCGATCTGGCCGAACACGGACCCGCCGTTGGACGCCTATCCGGACGCCCACTACGTCCTCGTGTCGCTGGCCGACCGCGAGAATCCCGTCGTGCGCGCGTTCCGCATCACCGGGGGCGTGGTCTCCGAGGAGCCGCTGGAGACGGTCTGACCTCACCCGTGGGCCCCTTCTCCGCGCGGCGGAGATGGGAGAGTGCGGGAGGACGCTGCTGAGCTCGACGTTTACGATCCGTGCCTATACACCCGCCGACCTCGAGGCTGTGCAGGCGCTCGATGCGCGGGTGGAGCCGTACCGGCGCGAGGACGCGGCCGCCGTGGAGGCGATGTTCGCGCGCGCTGCCGAGGCGCCGCGGCCGCTCGACCGCTGGGGCCACCGCCACTCCGTGGAATTCGAGGCCGTGCTTTCGCAGGGCTATCTGGCGATCTGGCTGGCGACGGTCGCCGGGCACGAGGTCGCCGGTATCGTGGGCGTCCAGCGCTTCCACGACGGTCCCGAGGTCGGCGACCTGGCGCCGGCGATCGCATGGGTGGGCCGCGAGGACATCGCGGAGCTTGTGCACCTGCGGGTCGCGCCGGAAGCGCGGCGCCAGGGTATAGGCGAGGCGCTGGTGCGCCGGGTACTGGACTGGTCGCGGGACGAAGGCTTCCACATGCTCGTGCTCAACACCACGACGCCGCAGTTCGCCGCCCGGCGCCTGTACGAGAGGCTCGGCTTCCGCGAGGTGGGTATCGCGTACCTGGACGCGAAGTACGAGGTGGTCTGGTACGCGGCAGACCTCACGTCCGGCCTTTCGCCGGCCGGCGGAGATGGGGCCGTGCTGGGACGGCGGAAGGGCCCGGCGGGAGCGGACGGCCCGCGAGCGCTTTGGGCCTGACTGCTGACCGCTGATTGCGACCGCCCGGCTAGAATTGGCGCGCTATGCCGGCTGGCTGGCCCCGCCTCTCCGGCCTCGCGTGGGTTCTCATTGGCGTCGTCGCCCTGGCGGCGGCCGGGGCTGGCGCGCTGGCAGTCTCCTGCGACGGGGACGAACCCGGGGCGGTGGCCAAGCCGGCGGACGCTGGCCTGATCGCCTACGTGGGCGTCCAGGGAGACAACTTCGACATCTACGTCATCGCGCCGGACGGGAGCGGCAAGCAGCGCCTCACGGACGACCCGGGCGAAGACCTCTTCCCGGACTGGTCGCCCGATGGGTCGATGCTCGCGTTCGCCTCGGACCGCAGCGGCGACTTCGATATCTTCCTCATGCGCCCGGACGGCTCCGGCCTGCGCCGCCTCACCTACGAGCCATCAAGGGAGACGGACCCGGCCTGGTCGCCGGACGGCCGCCTGATCGCATTCCGCTCGGACCGCGAGGGAGAGAACGCGGTCTACGTGATGGACCTCCGCTCCGGCGAGATAACGCGGGTCACACCGGCCGGCCTCCGCGTCCTGCAGACGAACGTGTCGTGGTCGCCCGACGGCCGGCGGCTGGCCTTCGCCGCGGAGCCGGACGATGACCTCGCGGTCTACACCATCGCCGTGGACGGCTCCGGGATGCGGCGGGTAACGGGGAGCCCCCGGCGGCAAGGGCTCCTGGACCCGGCCTGGTCGCCGGACGGCCGTTGGATTGCTTACGTGTCGCTGCGAGACGGGGACTTCGAGCTGTACACGGTGGGCGTCTCGGGCGAAGGCCACCGCCGGCTGACCAACCGCCCCGGGCCGGACACGAGCCCGGCGTGGTCGCCGGACGGGGCGCGCATTGTTTTCGTATCCAACCGCGACGGGCCGCGGGACCTCTATACGATGGCGGCGGATGGTGCCGACGTCCTGCGGGTGACGGCCGGCGAAGGCGCCCTCCAGCCGGCGTGGGGGACGAGAGCCACGAGATAAGGAGTCCGCGAGGCAAGCGGCGATGCGGGGGCCGCCTGTCCGGGCCCGGGCGCGAGGCTCTAGTACAATGCTGCCACCTTGGCACTGGAGGTGGCGATGCAGGGTGCGCTCAGCGGCGTGCGGGTGCTTGACTTCAGCGAGTACATAGCCGGGCCGTACGCGGGCCAGATGCTCGCTGATATGGGCGCGGACGTGATCAAGGTGGAGCCGCCGCAGGGGGACTTCTGGCGGCTTTCGAATATGATCGCGCCCTCCGAGAGCCGCGGGTTCATCGGCGTAAACAAGGGCAAGCGCAGCATCTCCATTGACCTGAAGCGCGACGAGGCCCGGGAAGTGCTCCGGCGGGCCGTCTTGCGCTCTGACGTGCTGCTGCAGAACTACCGGCCGGGCGTCGCTGAACGGCTCGGCCTCGACTACGAGAGCGTGTCGCTGATCAATCCACGCCTCATCTACGTCGAGAACACGGCTTTCGGGACGGTCGGGCCGTACGCCGGCAAGGCGGGATTCGACCTCGTGTCCCAGGCTATGACGGGGATCATGGCCTATGAGGGCGGCGCCGGCCTGCCGAGGTCGATCGTGACGACCGCCGTAACGGACATCTCGTCCGGCATGTTCATGGCCTTCGCCGTGGCCAGCGCCCTGTACCAGCGGGAGCGCACGGGGAAGGGCCAGAAGATCGAGAACAGCCTGTTCGCCGCCGGCGTGGCAATCCAGTACCGGCCTATGCTCTCCATCGAGGCGCAGGACCGCGAGGCGCGTGAGCAGCTGCTGCGCGACCTGGAGGAAGGGCGGAAGGCCGGCAAGAGGTACGAGGAGATCCTTGGCGAGCGGCGCCCGGGGCGCCCGCCGAGCGCGGTCGGGCCCTACTACCGGGCCTACGAGGCCCGCGACGGCTACATGGTGATCGCCTGCCTGAATAACCGACTGCGGCGGGCCGTCCGCGACGTGGTGGGCGTAGATGACCCGCGCGTGGATGGCGACGAGTTCGCCGTGATGAGCCTGGGCCCGGAGCGCGCGGCCGAGATCACGGCGGAGATGGAAGCGATCATCGCGACGAAGAGCGTGGCGGAGTGGTGCGAGGCGTTCGATGCCGTCGGGGTGCCGTGCGGGCCGGTGAGGTTGCCAGCGGAGATGTTCGAGGACGAGCACGTGCGCGTGAACAACCTCATCGTGGAGCTGGAGCACCCGGTCGTGGGGCCGATCAAGATGGCGAACAGCCCGCTAAAGATGAGCGGCGCGGAGACGGGTGCGAAGTCGGCATCGCCGGCCCTGGGGCAGCACACGCGGGAGTACCTCGGCGAGCTGGGGTTCGAGGCGGGGGAGATCGAGGCGCTGCTGGCGAGCGGCGTCGTACGGGAATGGCGGCCGCGGATTAGCGCGGATTTTCGCTGATTGTTCAGGATGGCGAGTGTGAGACTGTCCTATTTCGAAGTCAGGCAGGCCTTTATTGGAGGCGCTATGAGGTCCGCAGGCAATTCGGCCCCGGCTTTATCGAGGAGGTTTGTGCCAATGCTTTCGATGGCGGCCGCGGGAATAGCCGCGGATTAGCGCGGATTTTCGCGGACTGTTCGGGATGGCCAGTGTGAGACTGCCGTACTCCGAGGTCACGCAGGCCATCATTGGGTGCGCCTATGAGGTCCACAGGCAACTGGGCGCGGGCTTCCTCGAAAAGGTTTATGCCAATGCCCTCAAGATGGAACTCGAAGGCCGATCGCTGGGCGTGGTCGCCGAAGCGGCGATCGACGTCCTCTACAAGGGACGCCTCGTTGGAGTCTATTACGCCGATTTGCTGGTTGAGGGCCAGGTAATCTGCGAAGTCAAAGCTGTGCGGGACATATTGCCCGAGCATGAAGCTCAACTCATTCACTACCTGAAGGGCACCGCCAGGACAGTTGGGCTTTTGATCAACTTCGGTGGGCCGTCGCTCAAGTTCAAGAGAATGGTCTTCACGCCGGAGCAAGTCGGCGGAAATCCGCGCTAATCCGTGGCCAATACGAGGAGGGTAGGGTGAACGACTACGGGGACGTGCTGTACGAGGTGAAGGGGCATGTGGGCGTTATCACGCTCAACCGGCCAGAAAAGCTGAACGCGCTGTCCGCTGCACTGACGGCGGGGATGGCGAAGGCGCTGACCGACGCGCAGGAGGACGACGAGGTGCGCGTGGTCATCGTGACCGGCGCCGGGCGCGGGTTCTGTTCGGGGGCGGACCTGACGCCGCCGAGCGGCAGGACGCTGGCTGACGGGCCGGCGGGGACACCCGAGCGGCCACCATCGATCGCTGACAGGCGGTACAACCTGCGAGGGGTGCAGAAGGTCGGACGGGCGGTGCTGGGCCTCGACAAGCCCTATATCGCGGCGGTGAACGGGCCGGCAGCCGGTGCGGGGATGGACCTGGCATCGATGGCGGACATCCGCTTCGCGGCGAAGGACGCGCGCTTCACCCAGGCGTACACCCGCAACGCTATCGTCCCCGGGAACGGCGGCTGCTACTTCCTGCCACGGATCGTTGGCATGGCAAAGGCGCTGGAGTTGCTCTGGACGAGCCGGACGTTCGACGCCGACGAGGCGCTCGCGATCGGCTACGTGAGCCGCGTCGTCGAGACGGAGCGGCTGATGGAGGAGACGATGGCCTTCGCGGAGGAACTTGCGGCGGGGCCGCCGGTGGCCATCCAGTACATCAAGCAATTGGCGTACAAGTCGCAGCAAGTGGACCTCGATACCTCGCTGCGAATGGCGCAGTGGCTGCAGACGATCGCGTCGGCGACCGAGGACGCGCGGGAAGGTCCGCGCGCGTTCCGTGAGAAGCGCGCGCCGCAATTTCAGGGCAGATGAGGCGCGGCTGGCCGATGGTGTAGAAGCCAGGATCCGCCGGGCGGATGGCAGCGCGGCGGCGCTTGGGCCTGAAGGCGGGCGGCTTTGGACCGAATGGCACTCGCGGCAGGCCGGCCGGCAGGCGATGCTCGGCGCATGAAGGCGTTTCTCCTCCTTGCGCTGCTCACGCTTGCTGCGGCTGCCTGTGGCGGCTCGCCGGCCTCGTCAGTTGACGACCATCTGCACCTGACGGCCAAAGACAACGGGCGTACCTTCGATATCGCGAAGGGCGGCGAGATCATGGTCGTGCTGTCGAGCAACGCTTCCAGCGGCTTCAGCTGGGCGGTGCTGGAGCCGCTCCCGGACCAGCTTCGGCTGCAGGGCGAACCGGAGTACGTGCCGCCTCGCGGGGCATCGCCGGCGGCCGGGGCCCCTGGCGAGCAGGTCTTTACCTTCAGGGCGGCGAAGAGCGGCACTGCCGAGCTCCGCCTCAGCTACCGGCGCCCCTTCGACTCATCAGCAGCCCCGGCCGAGACATTCGCGGCGACGATCGTCGTCCGGTAGAAGCTGACGAGCGCTCGGGCCTTATCGAACGGTGGGTGGCGGCCCCGCGCGACTGGCACAAGATGGGCCGGCGGGGCTCCTGTATGATCGATCTACCTGATGCGATGGTTTGCCCCCCAGGCCTTCTCCTGGGGTGGCGTCCTCGCAGGGTCTGAAGGAGCTCGCGAATGACATCGAGGCGTGTGGAGCTTGACCCGGTCGCGGAAGCGCTGGAACAGATGCCTTACGGGCTGTACATCATCGGGTCGAGGGGCGAGGACAACATCAACGGCATGATGGCGGACTGGGTGATGCAGGTGTCCTTCCAGCCACGGCTCATCCTGGTGTCACTCGAAAATACGAGCACGACCCTGCGAAACATCCGCCATTCGAAGGTGTTCACGGTGAACCTGCTGGACTCCGAGAGCAAGGCGCTGGCGGCGAGGTTCTGTCAGCCCCGCGACGCTTCCAAGATCAAGGGACGCTCCGAGGCCGCAAGTCACGTTATCTACAACAAGTTCGACGGCGTCGACTACTTTGAGGGCGAGCTTACGGGCGTCCCCATACTCGCCGATGCGATGATGTGGCTCGAGTGCGAGCTCGAGGACGAGGTCGCTGCCGGCGACCACACGCTCGTAATCGGCCGGGTGCTCAGCGGCGAAGTAGTCGACTACAAGAAGGAACCGCTCACGCAGCGGATCCTGGGCTGGTCCTACGCGGGGTAGGAGTGGCCTCGGCGGCGGTGCATGGGTGGTGGTGGCCGGGGGTCGGAAGCCTGCCGCAGCCCCTCATGAGCAGCGGAAACGGTAGCCTGCGGTCGTTGCTCGCGTAGAATCGGCGAAGGTTCAGGCCGGAGGAGGCGCCTGCATGGCATACATCGAGCGGGATGGAGTGAAGGTCTACTACGAGGCCGAAGGGCAGGGGCCGGCGATCTTGCTCAGCCACGGCTACAGCGCGACCGGGCGCATGTGGCGGGGACAGGTGGCGGCGCTGAAGGACAGCTATCGCGTGATCACCTGGGACATGCGGGGCCACGGCGAGACGGACAGTCCGGAAGACCAGTCGCTGTACTCGGAAGAAGTGACGGTGGACGACATGGCGGCGATCCTGCGTGAGTGCGGGGTGAGCGAGGCCGTCATCGGCGGGCTCTCGCTCGGCGGATATATGTCGCTGGCCTTCTATCTCAAGTACCCGCAGATGACGCGCGCCCTGATGCTGTTCGATACGGGGCCCGGCTACCGCAACCCGCAGGGGCGGGAGGCGTGGAACCAGACGGCGTTCCGCCGCGCGGAGCGCCTGGAGCAGGGCGGGCTCGCGTCCTTGACGGGAGGCGACGAAGTCCGCCAGAGCATGCACCGCTCAGCAGCGGGCCTGGCAAAGGCCGCACGGGGAATGCTGGCTCAGTTTGACTCGCGGGTAATCGAGTCGCTGGAGTCGATCAAGGTACCGACGCTGGTCCTCGTGGGCGCCAACGACGAGGCATTTCTCCAGGCGACCGACTACATGGCGAACAAGATCCCGGGGGCGAAGAAGGTGGTGATCGCGGACGCGGGCCACGCGGCCAACATCCACCAGCCGGCGGCGTTCAACGAGGCGGTGCTGTCGTTCCTCAGGGAGGCGGGGATCTAAGGGGCGGTCTGCCTGGCTATCGTTCCTACACGTAAATACACGTGCCCTAGGCTGGCTTATATCTGCAGGCGGCCCAGGAGGCCTTATTCGCGCGTGCGGATGAGTATGAGCTTGTCGGCGCCGGACTCGGCGCCCCAGACTTCGCCGGGGCGGCCTAGTATCTGGCGCACGTTGCCGTTGGGGCTGGGAAGCGGCAGGACGGTGAACTGCTCGCTGCGGGGGTCGAAGCGCACCATCGCGTTGGCGCCGAAGTCGCTCAGCCAGACGATATCGTCTTCGTCCACGTAGACCGCGTAGGTCATGGGGTTGGCGCCGGGCAGGCGCCACTGCTTCCACGACTTCGCCCCCGGGTCGTAAACGCTGACCTGTCCCGAGTTCCACTCGCTCACCCAGATGCGGCCGGAGGAGTCGGACCAGACCCGGCGCGCCCCCTGGTTCGGCGTCGGCGGCTGCACCTGGACGGCGCGGCGAGACTCGAGGTCGATCTGGGCGATGTGGCTGCCAGCGAGCGAGGCATAGAAGACCTCGCCGCGCGGTGTCGCGGCGATGCCGTAGGGGCCACGGCCGCCGGGCGCCGAAAAGACCTCGATGTTGCCGCTCCTGGGGTCGAGGCGGCCGTAGACACCGGCCTGGCCGGTGAACCAGAGGATGCCGGCGCGGTCGAAGACCGCGGTGTTGAGGTTGGTGTTCGGGCGGTCGGGCGGCAGCCGAAAGACGCGCACCTCGTCGGTGACGGGGTCGACGCGGACGATGGCGTTGAGGCCGCCGTCCGTAATCCAGGCGGCGCCGTCAGGGCCGGCGATAACCCCATGGGGCGCTGAGCCGGTCCCGAGCTTCACGTGACGCGTGGCCCCGCTGACGGGGTCGAGGATACCCAGCTCGCCGGTGCGTTGGGCCGTGTACCATACGCGCCCATCCGGCGCGGGCGCGACGTCGTGCGGGCCGGAACCGCGTGGGACGGCGAACTCGACGATGCGCAGGCGGTCGGGAGGGACCGGCCGGGCAGCCGCGGCCACGGCCGTTGGCGACGGCCTGGCGTCTTCCCCTCGCGCCGGCCGCGACGGCGCGAGGGGAATCTCGTCGCCGGCGTCCCCGCAGGCGAGGGCGGCCAGTGCGGCAAAGGCGGCCAGCACGCGGGCGGCGCGTTTCACAGGGAAGACGATACCAGGCCGGGCGCCGGCGATGTGTTAAGCCGACGGATCAGCGCGCAGCCACGGCGTTGGCGCGAGGCCGCAGGACTACGCGGGGAGCGACGAGGCTGGTCTGGGCAGCCGGACGCTGACCTCGTCCCCGGGGCGGATGAGGCCCGGCGCGAGCACGGTGCCCACGACGCCGCGACGACCGAAGGAGGCCTTCACGAAGTAGCGTCGCACGGCTGGCCCGTAGGTCAGGGAGAGCTCCTCGGCGGCGTTGTCACAGGGG
Organism: Dehalococcoidia bacterium; assembly: GCA_035574915.1. Taxonomy (NCBI): domain Bacteria; kingdom Bacillati; phylum Chloroflexota; class Dehalococcoidia; species Dehalococcoidia bacterium. The sequence goes on from DATLYJ010000046.1 coordinate 50,448, forward strand.
TCGTTCTGGGTGCTCACCTGCAGGCGGCAGCCGCTGGGGAATTCGAGGACCGTGCCCGGCGTGACGGACGCCAGGTGGATGCCGCGGAGGCGGATGTTCTCGCCCATCTCCCCGAAGGCGAAAGGCGCGACGCCCAGCTCCCGGCAGAAGGCTTCGACTTCATCGGTCGAGACGGCGGACCACTGGCGCCGGTTGGGGATCGGTCCACCGCTGCGGGAGGAGATACGGGTCTCGCCGGCATGACGGTCGCCCTCGAAGCCGGCCGGGGCGCAGTAGGCCTGCTCGCGCGGCTCCTTGGCAACGCGGCGGCCGGGCGTGCTGATGCAGACTGCTTCGACGATCACGGGCATATTGGGTGTAGGGTAGCAGGTCGGGAGCGGCTTCGGGCTCTCGACCGGGATCATTTGGCTGGGATGGCAAGATAGCGACTGAGGACGCTCGGGTCTCAGCGACGCTAGAAGGCGAGGCGGGATATGGAGATCGCGATGGTTGGGCTAGGGCGGATGGGCGGGAACATGGCGCAGCGGCTGCTGCGCGGCGGGCACCGCGTGCTGGCTTACGACCTGAACGAGGCGGCCGTCGCCGAGGCGGAGGCGTGGGGCGCGAAGGGCGTGAGGCGGCTGCCCGAGCTTAGAGGGGCCATGTCTGCGCCGAGGCACGTCTGGGTAATGGTGCCAGCCGGCGCGCCGACCGAGGAGACCGTCGAGGCCCTTGCGGACGTCCTGGAGCCGGGTGACACCATCGTCGACGGCGGGAACAGCAACTACAAGGACTCGATGCGCCGGGCGGAGGCCCTGCGGTCACGCGGCCTGCACTTCGTGGACTGCGGCACGAGCGGAGGCATCTGGGGGCTCAGCGAGGGCTACTGCCTGATGGCCGGCGGCGAGGCGGCGGCCGTGGAACGCCTACGGCCCGTATTCGAGACGCTTGCGCCGTCGCCGGGACGCGGCTGGGCCCACGTCGGGCCGTCGGGGGCCGGCCATTTCGTGAAGATGGTGCACAACGGCATCGAGTACGGCCTCATGCAGGCCTACGCCGAGGGCTTCGAGATCCTGAAGGCGAAGCGAGACTTCAGCCTGGACCTGGCGCGGATCGCCGAGACGTGGCGTCACGGCAGCGTCGTGCGCTCGTGGCTACTGGACCTGACGGCCGCGGCCCTGGCCGAGGACGCGGAGCTCGCGGACGTGAGGCCCTGGGTTGCGGATAGCGGCGAAGGCCGCTGGACGGTGGCGGAAGCGGTCGACCTCGACGTGCCGGCGCCGATCATCACGCTGTCCCTGATGATGCGGTTCGTCAGCAGGCAGGAGGACAGCTACGCCGCGAGGCTTCTGGCGGCGCTGCGGAACAAGTTCGGTGGCCACGCTGTCGTCGAACGAAAGTGACAGACGGCACAGCGCGTCTGCAGACGGAGGCGAGAAGTCCGCGGCGATGCCGGACACGGCGTTGCCACATGTTCGTACGAGAGCCACGTATTCGTTGACAACCTTGCGAAGCAGGCCTATGATGCGCGGGTTCCAAGTCGGCGGCGGCGAGAACCCATGAGCGGCAGCGGCGTCACTTTGTTCCGTGCGGCCGGGCGCGATGCGTCTGGCGGCGGTCCGCACGCGGGCAGGAGGAGTGTGTCCAGGACGAATACCTGAGTCCAGAGCTCAGCGAGAGACCCTCCAGCCCACCTGCGCCGCAAGGTGGGCTTTTGATTTGCCGGAAGCGAGGCACCAGCCATGAACTCGATCCCCTTGAGGGTGGACAACCTCACGAAGTCGTTCGGGGGCGGGCGCGACCTGCTCGACGTGCTGCCGTGGGCGCGAAAGCGCAACGCCCGGCAGGGGCCGAGCGTGGTCGTGAGGTCGGTCTCGTTCGAGGTCGAGCGCGGCGAGATCTACGGCGTCATCGGCGCGAACGGCTCCGGGAAGTCGACCCTGATCCGCATGTTGAGCACGCTGCTCCTGCCGGACGACGGGTCTTGCGCGGTCTTCGGCTTCGACGTGGTGCGTGAGGCCGCGAAGGTGCGCTCCTTGATCAATCGGGTCTCAGCGGACCCCTCGTTCTTCCGGAACATGTCCGCGATGGAGAACCTGCTGTTCTTCGGCCGCGTGTACGGGCTGACGCCGGCGGAGATCAGGCGGCTCACGCCGGTGATCTTCGAACGGTTGGGCCTGGAGTGGGACAAGGCCGCAGAGCCGATGAGTCATCTTTCGCGGGGCCAGCAGCAGAAGGTGGCGGTGGCGCGGTCCTTCCTGACCTCGCCGGTGCTGATGCTGCTAGACGAACCCACCACGGGGCTGGACCCGCGCAGCAAGCGCGACGTGCAGGCCTTCATCCGCCAGGTTCGGGCCGAGCACGACGCGACGATCCTGCTGACGACGCACGACATGGACGAGGCGGAAAAGCTCTGCGACCGGATCGCCTTTCTTGCCGGAGGCCGCATTGCCGCGGAGGGCACCCCGGAGGAGTTGCGGCGGCGCGTGGCCGGCGGGCGGCCCCTGGAACTGATCAACATGGAGACGGTTTTCATGGAACTCACGGGCCGGAGCATCGAGGAGGACGAGGAGCCGGAGGAGGTGGCAGTTGGCGCTTAGCGTTGCGGAACGGATCGAGCGCGCCGGGAGCATGAACCCGGCCGGGCTGGCCTGGGCGTTTGTCGAGCGCCAGACGAACCTGTGGAAGCGCTACTGGGCCTGGGAACTGGTCTGGCTGCTGTACGGCGTCGTCAACACGCTGGCGATTACGTTCATCGCGGAGCAGGTTGACCAGGCGGGACTCGCCGGCGGGCAGGACGTATCGGGCCTGGTCCTCTTCCTGCTCATAGGCACCCTGGTCTGGGCCTATCTCTCCGCGGTGCTGGACGACATCAGCCTCGTGGTTACGTGGGAGCGCTGGGAAGGGACGATCGAGCACACGCTGATGGCGCCCGTGCCCCGCATGCTGCACCTGGTAGGCATGTCTGTGTTCGGGGTGCTGCACGCCGTCGTGCGCACACTGCTGATCTTCGCCTGCGCCGTCCCGTTCTTCACGGTGGACCTGAGCTCGGCGAACTGGTCCTCGGCCGCGCTGGTGCTTGGCATCGGCAGTTTCAGCGTCGCCGGGCTGGCGATCCTGGCGGGAGTACTGCCCCTGCTCTATCCCGAGCGGGGCACGCAGATGTCCTTCATGATCCAGTCGGCCCTGCTGCTGGTCTCCGGCGTTTACTACAGCGTGGAGGTGCTCCCCGGTTGGCTGCAGGCGCTGTCCACCATCTCGCCCGCGACGTACATCCTGGAGGGCATCCGCGGCGCGTTGGTTGATGGCGAAACGCCGGCGGACCTGGCGGGGACGCTCGTCACGCTGGCGGGCTTCGGGGTGCTCCTGTTGCCGGGAGGAATGGCGGTATTCGCGGCCGGCGAGCGCTGGGCGAAGAAGACGGGGAGGCTGAAGAGGCAGGGGTGAGCGCCAGAGCCTTGCCGGCTCCTCCACTCCCGCGGCCGCGAAGCGCGCCCAGACGCGACTGCTCCCCTGTGACGGCCTGGCAGGCCCCGGCCAACCCGGAGGCTAGTGAGGACCCACGGGACCGCTGAAGGCCCAGCCCGAAGGCGCCGGCGGTTAGCCCCGCGGTGGCGTTCTCGATCGCCGGCCACGAGGCTAATCGAGTCCGGCAGGCTCACGGACGGCCGGTTGGCCTGACCCGGGCCCCGCCGAATGGCTCTAGGGTGGAAGGAGGAGTCGCGTAAAATCGGGGAGGTGAGTGATGACCGGGTCTTCGACATAACGATCATTGGCGCCGGGCCGACGGGCCTGTTCGCCGCTTTCTATGCCGGGCTTCGGGGCATGACGACGAAGATCGTGGAGTCGCTGCCCGAGCCCGGCGGCCAGCTCGCCGTCCTCTATCCGGAGAAGTTCATTTACGACGTCCCCGGCCACCCGAAAATCCTGGCGAAGGACCTCGTGCAGCAATTGCTCCTGCAAAACGAGCTCTTCGCGCCGGAGTATGCGTACGAGCAGCGCATCGAGACGCTGACGCGGACGCGCGCCGGCGAAGAAGAGGTGTGGCGGCTGGGCACGAGCGTGTCTCATCACCTGAGCCGCACCGTGCTCATCACAGCCGGGATCGGCGCCTTCGCGCCCAACAAGCTCGACCGCCCCGGCGTTGACGAGTACGAGGGCCGGGGCGTGTACTACTTCGTGAAGGACAAGCGCCCCTTCCGCGGCAAGCGAGTCCTCATCGTTGGCGGCGGCGACACGGCCGTCGATTGGTGCCTGAATCTCAAGGACTGGGCCGCGAGCATCACCCTGATCCACAGGCGCGCGGAGTTCAGGGCACACGAGGCCAGCCTGGCCGCGCTCCGCGTCTCGGAGATACCCGTCCTGACGTACTGGGAACTCAAACGCGTGTGGGGGGAAGGTAAGGTCGAGCACGCGACGATCTACGAGAACCGCACGGGCGAGGAACGCGACCTGGACATCGACATGGTGCTGATCAGCATCGGGTTCAAGGCGGCGCTCGGGCCGATCGAGGCGTGGGGCCTGCAGATGGCCGACAACCGGCACATCCGCGTCAACGGCTTCATGGAGACGAACCTGCCCGGGGTCTTCGCTGCCGGCGACATTGCCGCGGTGGAGGGCTCCGAGCCCTTGAACCTCATCGTCACGGGCTTCGGCCAGGCCGCCATCGCGGCGAACGCCGCCAAGCAGCGCGTGGACCCGAAGGCCCGCATCTTCCCCGGACACTCGAGCGAGCTGCGCCTGTAGGGACCATGGCCACTCAGGAGGTCCTGAGGCCGAAGGGGCGGAGCGATCGCTTTGCCGGCCTCGGGCGCCTTCCCCTTAGCGCGGCCGCGTTCGCGGCGACGGGTGCGGCGACGCTCGCCGCCTACGCCGCGCTCTGGCTGGAGCCGCTGTGGCTCGGGCGTTTCAACCCGTTTACGGGCGAGGCCCTTGCGCTGGGGCCCATCCTCGGCCTCGACGTGCGCGGGGCCGGCAGATACGCCGTCGCGGCCGCGGCGCCGATGGCGCTCTACGTCGCGGCGCTGCTCCTCCTCCCGCGCGTGCCGGCCCGCACCGCCTGGAGGGTCGCGATCGGGGTCGCGGTCCTGGCGCCGGTGACCCTGGTCTACACGTACCCGGCCCTTGCGGCGGATGTCTTCGACTACCTGATGAACGGGCGGGTGGTGTCCGAGTACGGGATGAACCCGTACACCCACCCGCCCCTGGAGTTCGCGGCGGACCCCTACTACCCGCCCGTGGGATGGAAGGGCCTGCCGGCCGTGTACGGCCCAGTGTGGATTGCGGTCATGGCCGCGCTTACGGAAGTCTGCGGCTCCAATACGCTGGCGGCGTTGCTTGCCACCAAGGCCCTGTCCGTCGGGGCGCACTGGGCCGCGGCCGGTACCGTGTACCTGCTCGCCAGGCGGCTGACGCCAGGGAAGGAGCTCTTCGCCTTCGTTGCCCACGCCTGGAACCCGCTAGCCGTGATCCACTTCGCCGTGGACGGCCACAACGACTCGCTGCTCCTCCTCTTCCTGCTGGCCGCCGTGTGGTTGGCGCTGGACCGGCGCTGGGAGGTGGCGTTTCCGGTGTTGACCTTGTCCGTCCTGGTCAAGTTCGTGCCGGCGGTACTGTTCCCCCTCCTGCTCTGGCAGGCGCGGCGCGAGCCGCGAGCGGCTCTGACCGGCCTCGCCGCGTCCGTCCTGCTTGCCGGGATGTTCTTTGCCCCGCTCTGGGCCGGCGCGGCGACGTTCGACGGCGTCCGAGACCAGGCCTCGCGCTCGACATCCTCGCTGGCGGCGGTGGCGGACTTCTATCTGCCCTACGCGTGGTTGCGCCCGGCAGCGATCGCGATCTTCTCCCTGGGCTTCCTGGCTGTGCTGCGACGCCGTCTCGATGTGGTCAGGGGCAGCTACTGGATACTGCTCCTCTACCTTTTGGTGCTCTCCTTCTGGACGAAGGCATGGTACTTCACCTGGGTCGTGGGCCTGGGCGCGGCGATCGGTGGCGGCGCCTTCTGGGTGACGGTGCCGGGCGCCATCGGGCTCCTGGCCGCGAACGTGGTGGGAGGCTGGGCCTGGCCGCTCAACTGGTTCGACTGGTACGGCAGGGGTGGCCTCGTCACGATCGAGGCGGCCCTCACCGCAAGCACCCTCGGGGGCTGGATTGTCGGCCTGCTGGCCTGGGCCGCCGGGGGCCGCCGTCGCGGCCGAGCCGCGCCGAGCGGCGCGGGAGCGCTGCCGCGGCCAGGTGGCCTCAGGGCCCGGCGAAGACGACCGCGTAGTATTTGATGCCGGACGCTGAGACGGCTACTCCGACCCCAACGCGCGTGAACCGGCTGCTCAGAATGTTGGCGCGATGGCCGGGGCTGGCGAGGAAGGCTGCCAGCACCGAGGCGGCGCTGGTCGCCTCCGGATAGCTGTTGAAGCCGATGTTCTCGGCCGCGTAGGGCGCGGGGATGCCGGCCGCGTCGATGAGGGAGAAGGCGGTCTCGCCCGTGGGCGAGGTGTGAGCAAAGTAGCCGCGCGTCGCCATGTCCGCGGCGCGCCGTTGCGCCACCGAAGTCAGGCCGGCATCGAGGCGGAGCGGCGCCAACCCGGAGCGGCCACGCTCCGCGTTCTGGCCATCGAATACCTGCTGCCCCAGGGCACTCAAGCCGACGGCCACGGGCTGCAGGGCCGGCGGCG
>DATLYJ010000047.1 GCA_035574915.1 Dehalococcoidia bacterium
CGCGGCGGCCAGCGCCTCCACCAGCCGGTCTCCTGCCCTGAGCTCATATACGCCGGGGCTGGCGACAGCCCCGGCGACGTGCACGCGGATCGGGCTGCCTTCGCTGACGCCGGCCGCGTACGAGAATTGAATGCCGTCCGGTTCGTCCCGGAGGAGCCAGCCGGCCGCGATCCCGGAGGCGGCGAGGAACAGCGCCAGGCCAAGCACGAGGAACTGGTGGCGTTCGAGCCAGTACAGCAAGGCGGCTCTCTCCGGGCACGGACAGCTTGAAGTCCTGCCGCGTGCGCGCTACGTTTACGAGTCTCCGGCAGTGTCCGTCAAGGGGAGCGAGAGTGCCGGTGCTATAATCGGTGAACCTACAGCGCTCCGGCCCGCCGCCCCGTTCGCGCTCCAACCGGACAAAGCCGCGAACGGCGAAGGCAATGGCCGTCGCAGACGGCTGGTGTCGATGAAGGGCCGCGACCTCCTTTCCATTAGCGACCTCAACCCGGACGAACTGGCGCACGTCCTGCAAACTGCGCTCTCGTTCAAGCGGGACGGCACGCCCCGGCTGCTGGCCGGCAGGACCGTCGCCATGCTCTTCGAGAAGCCGTCCTTGCGCACGCGGGTCAGCTTCGAGGTCGGCATGATGCAGCTCGGCGGCAGCGCCATCTACCTCTCACAGGCGGAGGTCGGCCTCGGGCAACGAGAGCCCGTGCACGACATCGCCCGCGTGCTCAGCCGCTACGTCTCCGCGATCATCGTCCGCACTTACTCGCACCAGGGCCTGGTGGACCTGGCGGCGGCCGCGGACGTCCCGGTGGTGAATGCGCTCTCCGACGACGAGCACCCCTGCCAGGCGCTCGCGGACCTCCTGACGATACGCGAGAAGAAGGGGCGGCTAGAGGGCATCCGCGTCGCCTTTGTCGGCGACGGCAACAACGTCTCGGCCTCCCTGGCCCTCGCCTGCGGCCTGGCCGGGATGAGCTTCGCCATCGCCTCGCCCGCGGGTTACGAGCTGCCGGCGGCGGTGGTCGATACGGCGCGCCTCTGGGCCAAGAAGACGGGCGGCGAAGTCCGGACCGTGGTCGCGCCCGAAGACGCCGTGCGAGACGCTGACGTCGTCTACACCGACGTGTGGACGTCGATGGGGCAGGAGTCGACGCGCAAGCAGCGCCTGGAGGCGTTCACGGGGTACCAGGTGGACAAAGAGCTGATGGGCCTGGCCAAGCGGGATGCGGTCTTCATGCACGACCTGCCGGCGCACCGCGGCGAGGAAGTCGCCGACGATGTAATCGAGGGGCCGCAGTCGGTAGTGTTCGACCAGGCCGAGAACCGCCTGCACGCGCAGAAGGCGCTGCTGGCGTTGATCATGGGGGACCTCCCCCCGCTCTAGGCGCGGGTCCTCATGGCCGACTTCATCGAAAACATCCGGGATGCCCTGGAGCGCCTCGACGCCGCCGCGGCGCTGGACATTTTCATCATCGCGGCGGTCATCTACGCCCTGCTCATGGCCCTGCGCGGCACGACGGCGATGACGCTCCTGCGTGGCGGTGTGGCCGTGGTCTGTCTGCTGGTGCTCTTCGGGCAGGTGCTGGACCTGAGCGTGGTGAACTTCATCCTCCGCAACTCGCTGCCCGGCCTGGTGGTGGGCCTGTTCGTGATCTTTCAGCCCGAGATCCGCCGCGCCCTCGAGAAGGCGGGCCGCACGTCCGTCAGGGCCTGGTTGTTCAGCAACGAGCGCTCCGAACAGACGGAAGCGATCGCCACGGCGGTAGCGGAGCTGTCCCGCCGCCGCCACGGCGCGATCATCGTCATCGAGCGGGGCACGGGCCTGGAAGAGGTCGTCGAGACGGGGATAAAGCTCGATGCCGCGATCTCGCACCAGTTGCTGGAAGGCATCTTCTTCCCGAACTCGCCGCTGCACGACAAGGCGGTGGTCGTGCGAGGTGACCGCGTCCTGGCGGCATGCTGCACCTTGCCCCTGGCGGAGAGCGCCGGCGCCGCGCGCTTGGGCACGCGTCATCGGGCGGCGCTTGGCATCACGGAGCGCACGGACGCCATCTCCATCGTCGTCTCGGAGGAGACGGGGGCGGTCTCGGTGGCCTCGGACGGGCGCCTGCTGCGCCTGCGCGACGAGACGCGCATCCGTCCTACACTGGAAGCGCTGATTACCGGGTCGCAGCCCTTGCGGCCCGCCCTTGTGAGCTGAACATATGCTGCCCCGCCTGATGCTCGAGTGGCGGCGGATCGCCACTCCCCTGGCCCTTGCCCTCGTCTCGCTGGTCGCGGCGGTGGCGCTCTGGATCGCTGTCACGGAAGCGGAGAACCCGAACGAAGTGCGGGTGTTCGGCGGCTCGATCGAGGTGCGGGCTGTAAACGTGCCCGACGGACGCGCCGTCGCCGTGATCCGCGACCCCGTGGTGAACCTGACGGTGAGTGCGCCTTCGGATGTGCTGGCGAAGCTCTCCGCAGCGGACTTCCGGGCGGAGGTCGACCTCGCGGGTGTGCTGGAGAACGTCTCGCAGCAGCGCGTGATAGCGCGGGTGACGGGAAACAAAGACGTCGACATAGTCGACGTTTCGCCGTCCGTAGTCACGGTGACTCTGGAGACCCTGACCACGAAGACGGTGCCGGTTCGGCCCAACACGGTTGGCAGCCCGCCCCAGGGGTACCGGGTGGAGGTCTCCGAGATCGAGGCTACGCCGGCGCAGGTGCGCGTAAGTGGCGCCGAGAGCCGCGTGAACTCCGTGGCCTACGTGGCCGCAGACGTGAACCTCACGGGCCTGCGCGTGCCGATCCGCCAGCGCTTCCAGCTGGTGCCGAAGGACGCGCGCGGCGCCGACGTGCGCGGCGTGACGGTTGAGCCCACGACCGCCGAGCTGCGCGTGAACGTCGAGCAGCAGGAGATCACGCTCGCGGTGTCGGTCGTCCCTTCGGCGCAGGGGGTCGTCGCGGACGGTTACAATCTGGCCGGGATACAGGCGGACCCGCCGGCGATAGCGGTCTCGGGGCCGCTGGAGTTGCTGCTCGGCCTGCCCAACATATCGACGGAGCCGGTCGACGTCACCGGGCTGCGCGCGGATGCCGCTCGAACCGTGCGTCTGCGGCTGCCCGCGGGCGTGCAGTCAACCCGCGACAGCGTGACCGTGCGGGTGAAGGTAGAGCCGGCGAAGGGCGAGTTCAGCCTCATCGTGGCGCTGCAACTGACGGGGGTGGGCGAAGGGCTGCGTCCTTTCCCCCAGACTCCGAACATCACGCTCAGGTTCGCTGGGGAGGTGCCGACCCTGCGCGCCCTGGGCTCGTCCAACGTGAGGGCGTCCGTGAACCTCGCGGGCCTGGGCGAAGGCGTCCACGTGCTGCGCCCCACGATCTCGGCGCCCGAGAACGTCCAGCTCATCTCGGTCGAGCCCGCGCAGGTCACGGTCTCCCTCCAGCGATGAGCGAGACAGAGGTCGCCCGCAAGCGCTGGCCGACGAGGAAGCCCGTCGTCGCCCTCGTGGGACGGCCGAACGTCGGGAAGTCCGCGCTGTTCAACCGCATGCTCGGCGAGCGGCGAGCGATCGTCGAGGACATTCCGGGGACGACGCGCGACCGCCTGGTCGGCGAGGTCGAGTGGCGGCGGAAGACGTTCGACCTGATCGACACGGGAGGGCTGGCGGAGCCCACGAGCATCGAAGGGTCGGGGGAGTACATGGACCGCATCCGCGAGCAGGTGGAGGCGGCGATCGCCGACGCCGACCTGCTCCTCTTCGTCGTGGACGCGAAGGCGGGGGTGACGGCCGCGGACCTCGAGGTCGCGGAGATGCTGCGCAAGTCCGGGCGCCCGACGCTCCTGATCGCAAACAAGGCTGACAACCAGCGGCGAGAGCTGGAGGCCACCGAGTTCTACGAACTGGGCCTCGGCGAGCCGCTGCCGACCAGCGCAACCAACGGCGCCGGCGTGGGCGAAGTGCTCGACATCATCGAGCAGACGCTGCCCCTTGTCCCGGAGGCCGAAGACGAGACGAAGACAATCCGCGTGGCCATCGTGGGCCGGCCCAACGTCGGCAAGTCGGCGCTCCTGAACGCGATCCTCGGCCAGGAGCGCGTGATCGTCAGCGAGATCGCAGGCACGACGCGCGACGCCATCGATACGCCGTTCGAGTTCGCGGGCCGGAGCCTGACGCTGATCGACACGGCGGGCATAAGGCGGCCCGGCCGGATCGAGGGGTCGATCGAGCACTACAGCGTCGTCCGGGCGCGGGAGGCGCTGGCCCGCGCGGACGTCGCCGTGTGCGTCTTCGACGCATCGGTGGGGCTGCGGGCGCAGGACATGCACATCATTGGCATGGCGATGGAGGCGTACACCGGCCTCGTGGTCTGCGCGAACAAGTGGGACCTCCTGGAAGGCAAGCTGGACAAGCAGAGCTTCCTCCGGAGGGTCAGCGGCCGCCTGCGCTTCGCTACTTGGGCGCCGATCGTTGCCGTCTCGGCTTTGAAGAGGGAGGGACTCGAGGACCTGCTGCGCGAAGTGCTCGCCGCGGCGGAACAGAGGGCCCGGCGAGTGCCGACGAGCGAGCTCAACGCCTACCTGCGGCGAGCCATGGCGCGCAGGCCGCCGCCGGCCAAGGGCAAGCGGCGGCTGAGGTTGCTCTATGTCACCCAGCCGGAGATCGAGCCGCCGACCTTCGTGCTCTTCGTCAACGACGCCGAGCTTGCCCCGGCCGCCTACCGCCGCTATCTTGAGAACTCGCTCCGGGCCGTCTACGGTTTCCGGGGCGCCGGCATACGCTTAGTCTTCCGCAGCCGCGGCGAGGGGTGAGAAGTGGCTTACTGGCTAGTCGGCTCGAGCGGCCGTCAGCGAGTCGGCCAGAGACTGGCGACCAGGTCCCGTCCCACCGCCTATGCCAGGTGGCCGGCTAGCGGATGAGCGACCCTCCCATGGAAATCCTTGCTGCTGCCATCTGCGGGTACCTCCTGGGCTCCATACCCGTGGGGCTGATCGTCACCCGCCTGCTGCAGGGCGTCGACGTGCGCGACTACGGCAGCGGCAAGACCGGATTCACGAACACGCTGCGAGTGCTGGGCCTGCGCCGGTCGCTGCCGGTGTTCGTCGGTGACTTCTCGAAGGGACTGGCCGCGGCGCTCCTGCCACTCCTCTACACGGACGACCCCTGGGCGCGGGCGGGCGCGGGGCTGGCCGCCGTGGCCGGGCACGTCTGGCCCGTGTTCGCCGGCTTCCGAGGCGGGCGCGGTGTGCTGACCGGGGCTGGCGTGCTTGTTGCCCTGAACCCGCTGGCCTGCCTGCCAGCCGTCCCGGCTGCCCTGGCGGTGATGCTCACGACGCGCTTCATGTCCCTCACCTCGATCACGGGCGCGGCCGCGGCCGCGGCCGCGTTCGTGCTTTTCGCGGCCTTCGGCCTGCACGACTGGGCCTACGCCTTCACCGCCGCAGCCGGCGGCGCGGCCATCATCGCTCTGCACCACGACAACATCCGGCGGCTGCTGGCCGGCAGCGAGCCGAAGATCGGGCAGGGTGGCACGCGCCGGTCGCCGGCGCGCGACGGGTCGGCGGCTTGAAGGCGCTCATCCTTCCGAAGGACTGACGGGTTGGCTACGGTCCGGGCGGCGGTTATCGGGACCGGCGCCTGGGGCACGACCCTCGCCGTGCTCCTCGCCGCCAACGGGCACGAGGTCCGCCTCATATGCCGCACCGGCGAAGAAGCGCGAAGGCTGGAGGAGGACCGCGAGAACCGGCGCTTCCGTCCCGGCCTCCGCTTCCCGCCGAACCTCATCGTCGAAGACAGCTGGTCCGCGTCGCGGGGCTCCGACCTCGTCCTGCTGGCGGTCCCGGCGGCGAGCCTGCGGACGAACCTCGAGGCCGCGATGCCCTTCATCAAGCGGGACATGACCGTGCTCAGTGCGGTCAAGGGCATCGAAGCCGGCTCGGGCATGACCATGTCCCAGGTGATCGCGTCCCGTGGCCTCGACCCAGGGCAGGTCTGCGTGCTCTCCGGGCCGAACCTCTCCGAGGAGATCGCGGCCGGCAAGCCGGCGGCGACGGTCATCGCCGGCGCGGACGCCGCGCGGCGCCAGGCGGCGCAGGCGGCGTTCACGAGCGAGCGCTTCCGGGTCTACACCAGCGATGACGTCGTCGGCGTCGAGCTTGGCGGCGCCCTCAAGAACATCGTCGCGATTGCCAGCGGGATCTCGGACGGTCTCGGCAGCGGGCAGAACGCAAAGGCAGCGCTGATGACGCGCGCGCTCGCCGAAATCACGCGCCTGGGCGTGGCCTGTGGCGCCCGGGCGACGACGTTCCTCGGCCTATCGGGCATCGGCGACCTCATCGCGAGCTGCGAAAGCGACCTCTCGCGCAACCGGCGCCTCGGGCTGGCGCTGGCAGCCGGCCAGACCCTGGAGCAGGCGCAAGCCGGGATCGACGGGGTGATCGAGGGAGTCGGGACAACCCGGGCGGCCCTCGTCCTGGCCCGCGCGAAGGGCGTCGAGATGCCGATCACCGAGCAGCTGCACGCCGTGCTGTTCGAGGGGAAGTCGCCGCTGGAGGCGATGACGGACCTGATGCGGCGGGCGCCGCGAGAGGAGTAAGGGGCGGCGGACGCCGGAGGCTTCGCGGCCGGCGGCCGCGGGGCAGGGACCCCTACCCGGTCCCCGGGACCCCTTGACACCTGCGCCGCGGCATATATACTCCGTATACATACTGAGTATGTAACCATGAAGTACGCGCTTCTCGCATTGCTGGCACAGGGCCCGGCGCACGGCTACGAGCTCAAGCAGAGCTTCGAGAGCCGATTCGGCGCCGTGTGGCCGCCCGTGAACATCGGCCAGGTGTACTCCACGCTGCAGCGGCTAGAGCGGGACCACCTGGTGCGCGGCAGGGAAGTCGAGCAGGCGGGCCGGCCGCCGAAGCACGTCTTCGAGATAACGGAAGCGGGGCTGGCCGCGCTCAGCGAGTGGCTCCGGGAGACGAGCACCGGGGCGCGCATCCGGGACGAGTTCTTCATGAAGCTGGTGCTCGCCGGCATGGCCGGTATCGAGGACCCCATGCTGCTGATCCAGCGCCAGCGGGAGCGCTTTCTGCAGGAGCTCAGGGCGCTAAACGAGGTCGCGATTAGCCTGGGAGGCGCGCAGAAGGTAGCATCGCTGCTCGTCGAGGGGGCTTCGCTGCACATCCAGGCCGACCTCAAGTGGTTGGACCTCTGGGAAGACAGCATTCGGGAGGGGGTAACGCTATGACGGAGATCCTCAGGGCGGTCGGGCTGACCAAGACCTACGAGAGCGACGGCGCCCGGGTGCAGGCCCTGCGCGGCGTCGACTTTGCCGTCGAAGCAGGCGAATTCGTCGCCATCATGGGCCCGAGCGGCTGTGGGAAGTCGACCCTCCTGCACCTGCTGGGAGGCCTCGACCGCCCGACCTCGGGCGAGATCTACCTCGCCGGCCGGAGGGTCGACTCGCTGGGCGAAGCCGCCTGGGCGATCATCCGCCGGCGGCAAGTCGGATACATGTTCCAGTCGTTCAACCTGGTTACCAACATGTCGGCTGCGGACAACATCGAGCTTCCGGCCCTCATGGCGGGCGCCTCGCCTTCGGAGGCACGGCGACGGCGGTCGGAACTGATGGTCCAGCTCGGCATCAGCGAGCAGTCAGAGCTGCCGCCGGGGAGGATGTCCGGCGGCCAGCAGCAGCGCGTGGCGTTGGCCCGGGCGTTGATCAACCGGCCCGACCTCCTCCTGGCCGACGAGCCCACGGGCAACCTCGACTCCCAGAGCGCGCGCGAGGTCATGACCGTCCTGCGCGAGTGCAACCAGCGCGGCCAGACGGTGGTGCTGGTGACGCACGACCCGAGCGTCGCCAGCGTCGCCGACCGAGTGGTGCGCATGCGTGACGGCCTCGTGATCGGCGAGACGCGCATCGAGGCGCTGGAGCCGGCGGAGAGTGTCGTGCGCTCCCTGGTGGAGTTGGGGGTGCAGTCATGATGCGGGCGGTGTGGCGAAAGGCGCTCAGGGACATTCGCAGCCGGCGCCTTCAGACCCTGCTGCTGGTCGCGGTGGTCGCGGCCGCCGCGGCCACGCTATCGCTGGCCCTGAACGTGCGGGCGAGCGCGGCGCGCCCCGCCGACCGCCTGCGCGAGGCCAGTAACGGGGCCGACGCCTGGATCGCGGTGCTGCAGGCCCGCAGCGATCCGGCCGCGGCCCTGCGCGCCACTCCGGGCGTGGTCGAGGTCTCGGAGGCGGTCCCTATCTCATGGACCAACTACGGCATCCGCAACGGCGACAAGAAGCAGCAGGTCGCCCTGGTCGGCATGGGCCCGGAACTGCCGGCCTTCGACCACCCGGTCGTCAGCGGCGGGCGCTGGCTGGCCGCCGGCGGGACAGACGAGATCGTGATCGACCGGGGCGCGGCGCGCCGCCTGGGACTGCGCGCCGGCCAGCGGATCGACCTCCTGACGCCGGCGGGCCCGCAGCCGTTCACGATCGCCGGCTTCGCGGCGCCGACAGGCCGAGCCCCGGCGCCGATCAACGATCCGGCGTTCGCCTTTGTGCTACCGGAGACGCTGCGGCGCCTCGAGCCGGAGGCCGTCTTCGGCTCATCGCCGGACCACGTCCTGCGTTACGGTGTGCGCCTCCAGGACCCGGGCGCATACATCGCCTTTTTCGAAGCCGCGGGCCGCCGCGTCGGACCCTTTAACGGCAGGACATGGGCGGACGTGCGCGAGAACATCGGCGAGGCTAACGACTTCGACGTCGTCTTCCTCAACGTGTTCAGCGTCTTCGCGCTCCTCTCCGCCGGGCTGATCATCGCCAACGCTGTCGGCGGGCAGGTGCTCTCCCAGACCCGGGACATTGGCATCCTTAAGGCCATTGGCTTCACGCCCGGCCAGGTCACCATGACTCTCCTCATCCAGAACCTGGCCCTGAGCCTCGCCGGCGGCGTTATCGGCGTGGCCGCGGGCCTCATGGTGGCGCCCTTTTTCCTGGAACGCACCGCGGACGTGCTCGGCGTACCGGCAAGCGCGGCGTTCGACCCCGTGGTGCTGGCCGTCACCCTGGCCGCGGTCTGCCTGATCGTCACCCTGTTCACCCTGCTGCCGGCCTGGCGGGCCGGCCGCGTTTCGGCAATCGCTGCTCTCACGGGCGGCAACGATGCCCGTGAGGCAAGGCCGTCCCGGCTCGCGCGAGCCGCTGCCCGTCTCGGCCTGCCCCGCGTCGCCGTCGCCGGCGTGAAGGACCTCTCGCGCCGGCCGCTCCGGGCGGTCATGATGGCGGGCGCCATCGCGCTTGCCGTGGTCACCACGACCTTCAGTCTCGGTATCGAGGCGACGTTCGACGCCACCATGTCGGACCTAACCGTAATCGGCGGCCCTCCCGCCGACGTCGCAGCGGACCGGGACACCTTCAACGATGCCGAGGCGCGCCGCATCCTCTCGTCTCACCCGGACGTGCAGAGCTACCTCGTCGCCTATAACTACGGTGGCGTGGCGGCGAACGATGGCTTCGACCTCAGGGGCTACGAGGGCGACCTGAACAACCCGCGCTGGGCCATACGCGAGGGGAGGATGCCCGCCGCTGCCGGTGAGGCGGCGGCAAGCACGCGTTTGGCCGACCGTTATCGACTGAAGGTCGGCGACCAGTTCGAGTTCCACGCGGCCACGGCCCAGGGACCGGTCCGCACCACGGTCAGGATCGTGGGCACCCTGGTCTTCGCGGAAGGCGCATCCCTCTTCGTGACGCGCGAGACGTTGCCACCTCAATTCGAGCCGACGGATTACCTGATCCGGACGAAGCCGGGCACCGATGACGCGCGCTTCGCCCGGGACCTCATCGACGCCTCCGGCGGCTACCTCGACCCGGAGGTGCTGGACGAGACGCTTGCTGACATAAGGAACCAGTTCCGCTCGGTGCTCATCGGCCTGAACGGCGTCCTCTTCGGCATCGCCGGCTTGAACCTGCTCTCGAGCATGCTGCTCGGCATCCGCGAGCGCCGGCGCGACTTCGCGATCCTCAAGACCATCGGTTTCACGCCCGGGCAGGTGGCGGCGTCGGTGCTCTGCGGCAGCGTTGCACTGGCCTGCGCGGCCCTGGTGGTCGGCCTGCCGCTGGGCCTGCTCGCCACGAGTGTCATATTCGACCTGCTTTCGAGCGCCGCCGGCATCGGGGCAAGCGTGGGCCGCATGCCGGGAGCGCTCTGGCTGGCGCCGCTCGTACCCGGCGCCATCATCCTTGCCGGACTGGGCACCGCGATCCCGGCCCGGCAGGCCGCCGGCGTGCAGGTGGCAGAGACCCTGCGGTACGAGTAAAGGGAAATGGGACGAGGACGAGGGGAGTAAGGCAGGAAGGCCACGCCGTGCTCCCCCGCTTCTTGTCCCTGCCCCCTAGTCCTGGGCTGCCAGGTGTATGAACAGCGAGACCCGGTCCTTCCCGTCGAGGGCGCGGCTCTTATGGCCCTTGCCGGTGGTGTCCTCGGCGAGGAAGACGCTGCCGGCCTCGAAGCGGCGCACTTCGCCGTCGCTGACCTCGATCTCGACGCCGCCCGTAAGGTTCACGACGAACTGGCGCCGTGGCGCGCAGTGGAAGTCCAGGTCGTAATCAGGCCTGGTGTAGCGGAACTGCAAGCCGGTGACCCTGAAGACCTCCGAAAGGTCACTCGAGCGGCCGTTGTCTGTCATGGGCACTTCGACGTCCTCGAAGTGAGACTCGCCGTCGGGCGTGGCGTACATGCGCGTGTACCGCATCTGTCCTCCCTCTTTGCTCCGCCCTTCCCGGCCCGGTGGGAGAGGAGCGGCGCCGTGTGGTGTCGAGATGATACGAGGCGGCGGCCGAGGAGTGGCCGCGGCTATCCCGGCGGTGCAAGGGAATGCCGGGACCCCGCGCTCCGGACACGGTGACCTCGTCTCCGGGGGCGTTGGAGCGCCGGGGCTGGCGGCCGTCAGGCGCCCCGAGGCCTGGGCCGGCCGCGGAGCACGCGGCCGGGGAGCGTCACGATGCCCCGGACCAGCTCCAGGACGCCGTCGACGGCGATGCCGAGGAGCCGCAGGGGCAACAGCAACAGCCACACGATCGGGTAGAGGATGATCGCGATTATGGCGATCGGCCAGCAGAGGACGAGGAGTATGAGCCAGAGGAGGAAAGCGACCAGCACAGCGTGCGCATGCTAGCACGCCGGCATGAGGAGGTCGTGAGAGTGGCCCGCGGCCCCGTACAGGCGGGGATCAGGCGCTGTCAACCACCGCCCTTATCTGCCGGGCGTGGTCGCGGAAGTGGTCGGCGTTGGCCCGGATCATCGCCGCCACGGTGAAGCCGCGCTGGTTTCTCATCTCCAGGTCCTTCTCCGTGACGTACTTCAGGCGCCCGTCGGCGATGGCTGACGCCTGCTCCAGGCCGAGGAGGGCGTCGGCGGCGGTGGCATACGACGCCTGGAGCCGGTCGAGGCCCGGGTAGCCGCAGGCGATGCAGACGGCGCTGGCGTAGGCGACGTCCGCGGCCACGCAGTGCTCGGCGGCCTGACGGGGCGACCACGCGGCTTCGCCCTCGGCGGAGTCCGGGCGCCGCTCCCATACGGCGGCGGCAGCGCGGACGGCGTCCGCGAAGTCCGCCCTGGCGGCGGCAAGGTCGGCTCGCAGTTCATCGGGTGTTGGCATGGGCGGCTCCTCCGGTCAGGCAGAGCGCAGCGTACAGAGTGCATCCGGTAAAGAACAGCGTGGCGGCCCGGGCTCCGTGATGAGTGGAGTTCGCGCTTAGAGCAGCGCGGCCTCGACCTCCCGCGTCGCCTCGGGATCATCGACGTACCCGGGGTGGCGGGTGAAGAGCAGGTCCGCGATGGCGTCGTGGTCGCCGTCGGCGATGCCCTCGAGGGCCCCCTGGATCTGGCGGAGCAGGCGGCGGTTGCGCTCCAGGCCCTCGGCCAGGCTTCCAACGGCCGCGGCCGGGCGCATCTCGAGGTCGTACTCCGGCCCGAGGACGCGCGTAAAGAGCCACAGTGCCCGCTCGTTGTGCTCCTCGGTCGTGACGACGCAAAGCCGGCGCCAGTCGAGCGGCATGAGGAAGCGCACCTTGGTGAAGTAGGCGTTGCTCAGCGTGTCCGTTGACTCGTACTCCAGGAGGAAGGCCTGCGGCGGCACACCAAGGGAGGCGGCGTAGTCCCGCATGACCTCGGCCTCGGTGCGCTGGGGCGGCGAATGCCGGAGCTTGAAGCTCCAGCGGCCGGACATGATCAGGCAGTCCGCGAGACCCGCGCGATAAAGCTCGACGCCCTTGCGGACACGGGCCTGCATGACGGGGTCGTCTTCGCGGGCGCTATGTCCCAGGACTACGATGCAGTCGAAGCGGCTCACGGGCGAATGAGCGGAAACTCCACGGGCGGAAGCTCGCCGCGGACCTGGCGCCTGTCCTCGATGGACGCGGCGATGGCGAGGGTCGCGGCGGCCAATGCCTCGACGTCGATGCCGCGGTGGCGGGGGCGGTACGGGGCGATGCGCTCGACGGCGCGTGTCATCAACATGCGCGCCCCGTGCGGGTTGCCGCGAAGGTAGTGGGTGAACCCCGCCCCCAGCTGGGCCAGCCCGTGGAAGAACTCCTCGTCCTGGGTGCCCTTGAGCTGTCTCCAGGCGGACTCCCAGGCCTCGTGCGCAGGGAAGAAGCGGCGGGCATTGAAATGCTGGACGCCGAGGCGGTGGTTCTCCTCGGGCGGAAGGTGGTCGTAGTCCTCCATGTGGAGGCGGTTTTCGGAGCCCCAGGGCAGCGGGCGGCCGAGCTCATCGCGAGGGCGTTCTCTTCTCTGCGGCGGCGCGGCGCGCTCCATCAAGCCCTCGGGCGGATCATGTTGATGCGACGGGCGAGGCGCGTGGCCAGCACGGCAGCCGAGTTCGGGTCCTTTCGCAACTCGGCGTCGAGGGCTGACTTCTCGAGGATGAGGCACTCGGAGGCCTCGCGGGCCCGGACCGTAGCCGTCCGGTGGCCCTCGCGCAGGAGGGCCATCTCGCCGAAGAAGCGGCCGGGACCGAGCGTGGCGGCGACGAATTCACCGGCGGCGCCTTCGCTGCGCAGCACCTCCAGCGAGCCGCTGGTGACCACGAAGAAGGCCGTCGCCGCGTCGCCCTGGCGCACGACCACGTCTCCAGCCGCATAGGTCTCGAGCCGCGCGGAGGCTGCCAGGCGGCGCACGAACTCCCGGGGGAAGTCCGCGAAGATGTCGACGGACGAGAGCACTTGCTCGCAGTCAGTCACGCCAGGCCTCCAGGCCAATCCTATAGAGCGGAGGCCGGCCTGACCAGCCTGCCCTGCGTCCGTACCGAAGATCGAGCGGCCGGCATGCGGCGTCGGCAGCGCGACAGGACGGCCACCCCCGCGTGCTGGCTGCGATGCGACCCTGGAGGGCCTATTCCTTCTTGCGCTGCTTCAGAGGGATCGCGCTCACCTCGGCGAGGTAATCGAGGATGGCCTGCCGCGGCACCATGACCTTCCAGCCATCGCGGATGACCGCGATCTTACCCTCCTCGATCAGGCGGTCCATCTGGGCGGGCGTGAGGCCCATGGCCTTGCGGGCCTCTTCGACGGTGAACTCGATGCGCTTTCCTGGGAGCATGTCAGCCTGAGTATAGAGCAGACGCGGACGGCCGGAGAACAAGGCGCGCGGCCACCAAACGGCCGTAAGATCGGGCCGGATGTCTGAGTCGAATCCGAGCCGGCTGACTCCGAACAGGATGGGGCGGGACGAGCGTCGCGCGGCCCCGGCAGGCGAGGCGGGCGCCGACGCCCTCGGCCATGGCCCCGTAGACTTCGGGCGCCGGATACGGCCCGGCCCGGCGGGGCCGCGCCCTGTGGAGGCGCGACCGGGGATGGGCCGGCCCCGGGTCGCGCTGGCCGCCGCGCGGCGCCGCCAATGATCAAGCGCTTCATCTTCGAGTCGGCGCCGTTTGCAAGCTGCCACGCTTCGACTATCGTCGAGACGGCGCCGGGGGAGTTCCTGGCGGCGTGGTTCGGCGGCTCAGGCGAGGGAGCGGCGGACGTTGCGATCTGGGGCGCCTCGTTCTCGGGCGGGCGCTGGTCGCCGCCTGAGGTGCTGGCTGACGAACCCGAGGCGCCGTGCTGGAACCCGGTGCTGTTCGCGACGCGCGACGGCCGCGTCCACCTCTATTACAAGGCAGGCCTGAGCCCGCAGTCCTGGTCTGGCTTCTTCCGCGTACGCAGCACAGACGGCTCCTGGTCTGAGCCCGAGATGCTCCCCGCGGGCCTGCTCGGCCCGGCGAAGAACAAGCCGCTTCTCCTTTCGTCCGGGCGCATAGTCGCCGGCACCTCCGTGGAGAGCTATCGCGCCTGGGCGGCGTGGGTGGAGCTCTCCGACGACGGCGGGCGGACGTGGCGGCGGCGCGGGCCGATTGCGGCGCCCGGCGAACCGCGAGGAGTGATCCAGCCGGCGATTTTCGAGACGTCATCCGGCGACCTGCGGATGCTCCTGCGCTCGGCCCGCATCGGCCGCATCTGCGAGGCGCGCTCGAGCGACAGGGGCGAGACATGGACGGCCGCGGCGCCAACGGCCCTGGCGAACCCTAACAGCGGCATCGATGCCGTCCGCCTTCAGGACGGACGCGTCATCCTCTGCCACAACCCCCTCGAGCGTGGCCGGACGCCCCTCGTGCTCTCGGTCTCGGAGGACGACGGCGACACGTGGCGCGAGGCGGTGCAACTGGAGTCCGGGCCCGGCGAGTACTCGTATCCGGCGGTGGTGCAGGCGTCTGACGGCGAGATCCACGTCACCTATACGTGGCGGCGGGAGCGCATTGGCCATGCGGTCCTGGCGCCCGAGGACCTGTAGCGGCCCCCCGCCCTGGCCCGCAGGTTGACGGCCCAGCGCGGCACAGACATCATGCGGCAATGGCCAGCGTAGCCGCTCCTGCCGAGCCGCGGCCGCGGCCCAGCCTTCGCGACCTCAATTCTGCCGCGGTCTGGGCCGGGATAACCACGTTCATTTTCTTCGTCTTCGGGGCGCTGACGGTCCAGATATCGGTCGTGCAGCAGTTCGGGATATCGGAGGACCAGCAGTCCAGCTGGATCACGATTACCTGGCTGACCTCCGGGCTCGTCACCCTGCCGGTCTGCCTCTATTACCGCCAGCCCATCTCCATCGGTTGGACGCTGCCCGGACTGCTGTACATCGGCAGCCTTGCCGACAGGTTCACGCTGGGCGAGGTTGCCCTCGCCAGCGCCATCGCTGGGCTGGCGATCGTGGCGATAGGACTGGCCGGCTACGGGAGCCGCATCATCCACCTGATACCGATGCCTGTACTGATGGCGATGTTCGCCGCGAGCATCGTCCAGTACGTGACGGGCATGGTCGAGTCGACGGTGGGCGACACGCTCATCGCCGCGCCGATGGTGGCGGCCTACATCGCAGGACGCGTCCTGGCGAACCCTCGCGTGCCGCCCGTCGGACTGGCCGTGATTGCCGGCGCTGTCGCCATCGTGGCCCTGGGCGAGGTAGGGAGTCTCGAAGTCCATTCCGGCCTGCCGCACCTCGAAGTGGTGGACTTCGCCTTTAGCCCGGAGGCATTGCTCAGCGTCACGCTTCCCATGGTGGTACTGGTGTTGGGCCTCGGGAACGTCCAGAGCCTCGGCTTCATGATCTCGGAGGGCTACAGGCCGCCCCTGAACCTGGTGACGGGCATCATCGGCGGCATGACCGTCGTGAACGCGATGTTCGGCGGACACCCGGCAGCGATGGCCCGCACCGGTACGGCGATGGTCTCCGGCCGCGACGCCGGGCCGTTCGACTCCCGGTACTGGGCGGCCTTCGTCGCCTTTGTGCCGGTGCTCGGCGTGGCGCTGGCCACCGGCCTGGTCGTGGCCCTGATCTCGATCCTGCCGCCGGCGTATGTCCTGACCATGGCCGGCCTGGCAATCCTTGCCGCCTTTCAGGACTCACTGGAGAGGGCCTTCACCGGGTCGCTTCGGTTCGGCGCCGTGGTGGCCTTCGCGGTCACCATGAGCAGCTTCGAGGTCGAGGGCATTCCCTCGGCGTTCTGGGCGCTCATCGCGGGCATTGGCGCTTCCTTCCTGTTGGAGCGCCAGGAGTTGTTCCGTTACTGGAAGCAAGTGTTCTCCGCGCCCCATTCGCCCCTGGACCACGTCGTGGAGTCGATGGAGATCCGCCGCTGGGAGACGGAGACGGCCTGACGCCGCCCGCGTTGCCGCGACAGGCGGCTGGATGGCGGTGAGTGGAAGTCCGGGACGGAGACGGCTACGACGATAAGTCGCCCCAGGCCGTCACCCGCGCTACTTCGATACGGATGACCGGCCGCGATTCGAGGGACATCGAGCGGTACTGGGGGTACTTGTCGCGCAGGGCCGCTACGGCGGCAGCGTGCTCCTCGCCGCCCTCGATGAGCGACGCTGTGCCGGAGAGCTGCACGAACCCGAGGCGGCGCCAATCCTCGTCGTAGCGGTCGACCACCAGCTGTACTCTGGGGTTTGCGAGCAGGTTCCGGACGCGCCGAAGCTCCCGTGGCTGCACGGACTTGGCTTTCTCGTCGAGAGCGATGTAGACCCGGTCGCCTGCGAGTGCGAAGCACACGGGCACGACGTGGGGCGCGCCGTTGGGTGCGGCGGTGGCCAGATGGCCGATGCGCGCCCCGAGCACGAAGCTCCTTGCGGCGGCCTTCAGGTCCAAGATTCCGAACGCCACGAGGCGTCAGCTTCGAGGTCTGGCGTCCCGGCCGAGCGATGGGTCACGGGAGAGCGCAGCTTCGCTGGAGTGAGCCTCCCGAGGGACGCGCGCATGGCGCTCTCCTCGCGCGAGGCCCCGTAGGTGCAGCCGAACAGGATGCGGATCACGGACGGGTCCATGCGCCGATTATGCATCACGCCTGGGCGGTGCCCGCGGGGAAATCCGGGGGCGTGGGTGGTGAGAGGGAGGCCGCGGGCGCAGCGGTGCTGCGCACATGCGCCGGGGCGGCGAACGGGCGTGGGTGGTGAGAGGGAGGCCGCGGGCGCAGCGGTGTGCGCACATACACCGGCAATACGGAGCGTGGGTGATGAGAGGGAGGGAGCGGGCGCAGCAGTGCTGCGCCCCTACGCCCGGGGGCACGTGGGCGTGGGTGGTGAGAGGGAGGCCGCGGGCGCAGCGGTGCTGCGCCCCTACGCCGGATGGCCGGCGGCCCGCGTGGTGGGGGGAGAGAGAGAGGTGGCGGGCGCAGCGGTGTGCGCACATACGCCGGCCAATACGGGGGCGTGGGTGGCGTGAGCAGGTGAACCGCGGCCGGGCGATGCGCTAGTATCCGAAGCCAGCTATGGCGCTCCTCGGTATCGATATCGGTTCGACGGCGATGAAGGCGGCGGCGTTCGACGAGGGCGGCCGCCAGGTGGGCGCGGTGCGCCTGGAGTACCGGAAGCCGGTCCAGGGCGCCGACGACTGGTGGCGGTTCGCGGCGCGGGCGGTGCGGCTACTGCTGCGAGGCCACGACGGGCTGGGGCCGAGGGTCCGTGCTGTCGGCCTCTCCGGAAGGGGAGGCACGCGGGTGTTCCTGGACCGCGGCGGCCGGCCGGTGCCGGTGCCGGCCAGTCTGACGCCTTCGCCCGAGGCCCAGCAGCGCGTGATCGAGCTCGCCGGGTCGCGGCGGGGAGGCCACGGCATCCGCTTCCTTGCCTCGCTCCTGCAGTTCCGCCAGGAGCAGCCACATGAGTGGCCGCGCGTTGCGCGAGCGATGGTGGCGAAGGACTACGTGGTCTTCCAGCTCACGGGCTATGCCGTGACCGACCCAGCCTCCAGCCTGGACGTGGAGGACTGGCCGCCCGCGGTCAGGACGGCGCCGGAGTTCGAGGGCGTGCTGCTGCCTGAAGTGCGCTGGCCGTGGCAGGCGGCAGGCCGCCTCCGCACTCCAGTCGCGGCGGCGCTGGGCCTGCCGCCCGGGATACCGGTCGCCACCGGCGCTCACGACGGGGTGGCGGCGGCTGTCGGCGCCGGCGCCGCCTTCGAGGGCGCCCATCCGGTGACGCTGGGCACGAACGCGGTCTACCGCATCCTCAGCAACGATGTCGCTGGCGCGAAGAGCCGGTTCTGGACGGTGCTGCCCGGCCTGACAGCCTACGGCGCCGACGTCACGCTCGGCGGCTACGCGGCCGACTGGATCGCCGGCCTTCTTGGGGGTAGTCACGAACGGCTCTCAGGGGAGGCGTCCCGTGTACCACCCGGGTCGGAGGGCGTGGTGTTCCTGCCCCAGATGGGCGGCCGCATCCTGCCGGAGCCGAACCCGGGCGCGGCCGGCGCGTTCGCCGGCCTCCGTCGCGGGACGCGGCCCGCCCACATGTACAGGGCCGTCCTCGAAGGGAACGCCTTCGCGCTCAGGGCCGCGCGAGAGGCGCTACTCGGCCAGGGACTGCCGGACGGGGACATCTACCTGACGGGCGGCGGTAGCCGCAGCCCGCTCTGGCGGGCGATACTCGCGGGGACGTTCGCCAGGCCGGTCCGCTGGACCGGCGTCGAGGAGGGCTGCCGTGGCGGCGCCATCTTCGCAGGAGTGGCGGCCGGGACCTGGCGCGATGTGCCCGAGGCCGTCAGGGCGATGACGGGAAAACCACACGTCCTCGAGCCTGGCGACGACATCGCCGCGTACGACGCGGCGTACGAGCGCTTCGTCCGCGTCCGCAGGGCACTCGACCATGCCTGAGCCGTCCGACCTGGTGCTGCGCCGGTGCCGTCGCCTCGATGAGGCGGGGCTCGTGGACATCGCCGTGCGTGACGGACATGTGGAGTGCATCGGCCGCGGCCTGTCCGGAGGCAGGCAAGAGGTCGACCTCGGCGGCGCGTTCGTCTCTGCCGCCTGGGTCGACTGCCACGCTCATGTTGCCTCGGAGGTAACTCCCGGACGCATCGACCCGCTCACCTACGGGCCCGCTCAAGGCGTTGGAGCGCTCATCGACGCTGGCTCGGCTCCGCCCCGTCGCATGGGGGAGCTGCTGGCGACGCGGCCCTGGGTCTACGCCCTGGCGAATGTCGATAGCAGGGGGATAAGGGGCGAAGGGCTGCAGCCGGAGATAAGCGGAGCAGCGGCCGACGAGGCGCTCGGGCGCTACCCGGGACGGGTCGTCGGGCTCAAGGTGCAGGCGAGCCAGTCCGTCCTCGGAGAGCTCGCGCCGAAGGCGATCGAGAACGCGATCAAGGTAGCGGAGAGGCACGGCGTGCCGGTAATGGTCCATGTCGGGAACCCGCCGCCGGCACTGGAGGTGGTCTGCGACCTGCTGCGCGCGGGAGACGTCATCACGCACTATGCCCATGGCAAGCCGGAGGGGGCTACGCTGGCGGATGGCCGGCCGCTCCCGGCGCTGCGCCGCGCTTACGAGCGGGGAGTGCTGCTGGACGTGGGGCACGGCCGTTCGAGCTTCTCGTTCCGCAGGTTCCGTCAGCTGCTCGAGGCGGGCATCAGGCCCAGCACGATATCGACGGACCTGCACGCTTCCAGCGCCAGGTCTCCGGTCGTCAGCCTGGCGAGGACGATGTCGAAGCTGATCGAACTCGGGCTCCCTCCGGTAGAGGCCCTGGACAAGGTTACCGCGGCCCCGGCCCGGGCCTTCGCGCTGCAAGGCTACGGTGAGCTGAAAGAAGGCGGCCCAGCAAGTCTCACGGCCTTCGTCCTGGAGGAGCGGGAGGTCATGACCGAAGACTCCCTGGGCGAGATGCTTGCTTGCAAGCTGTGGGTCCGGCCCATCGGCTGCCTGGCCGGTGGCGAGTGGTTCGAGGCGACGACGCCGCCATGAGGCGCGTCGTCAACGCCGCCGGCCACCTGAGCGCGCTGGGCGGGAGCGTCCTGTCGCCGGCCGTGCGGGCGGCGATGGACGACGCCGCGACACGTTACGTGGACGTGCGCGCGCTCGCGGCGGAGGCCGAAGCGGAGATCGCGCGGCTTTGCGGCGCCGAGAGCGCTTACGTGACTGCCGGCGCAGCGGCGGGCATCGCGATAGCTGTCGCCGGCTGCGTCACGCGGGGCGACGCGGCGCTCGCGCGGCAGGTGCCGTCCGTGGACACGCCATGGCGGGAGGTCGTGGTGCAGGCCGGCCACCTCATCGACTTCGGCGCGACCGTCGAGCAGATGGTGGCCCTCGGCGGCGGCGTCGTAAGGCCGGTGGGGACGAGAGAGGCCGTGACGCCGCGGGATCTGGAGGCGGCGCTCGGAGAGCGCAGCGCCTGCCTGCTCTGGGTGCAGTCGCACCACACGCGGGAGAATACGTCTCTCCCCCTCCAGACCTGCCTCGAGGCGGCGCGAAGGCGGGCCGTGCCCTTCGTGATGGACTGCGCCGCCGAGGAGGACCTGCAGGCCTACACGGCGCTCGGGGCCGACCTCGTGCTCTATTCGGGCACGAAGGCGATCGGCGCGCCGGTGAGCGGCATAATCGCCGGGCGCGAGCCGTTCGTGAGCTGGTGCCGGGCGCAGAGCAGGGGTATCGCCCGGGCGATGAAGGTCGGGAAGGAGCAGATAGCGGGGCTCATGGCAGCCCTGCGCGAGTACGCGGCACGCGACCCGCAGGCCGAAGCGAAGCGACAGGAGCGGCTCCTTGCGGCACTGGGAGATGGCCTGCGGGACCTGCCCGGCATCGACCTCCTGCTGGTCGAGGACGAAGCTGGCCGGCCCATCCGGCGGCTGGCGCTGCGGACGAGCCCTGAGTCGGCGCGGGCGCTGGCGCAAGCGCTGGCGGCCGGCGACCCCGCGGTCTACACACGCCCCCACCGGCTGGAGGAGGGGCTGGTCCAGTTCGACCCCCGCTGCCTGTCCGAAGCTGACGTCGCAGCGGTGGTCGCGGCCGTCCGGCAGGCGTGGTCCGGCGGAGGCCCCGCTTAGACGCCATGGCCCCGCGGCCGTGGCCGGGCCGGGAGGGCGTGCAGGCGAATTCGAGCCGCGGGTCGCTTGATATAATCGCGATGGACGCGACCGCGTTCCCGCGTCCGGAGGTGTACCCGCAGCAATGGCCACGAAGGACCCTAGAGAGCCCTTCACCCGGCTGAGCGTCCAGGAAGCCAAAGAGAAAATCGACAATGGCGCCCAGGTCATCGACGTACGCACGCCGGGCGAGTACGTCGGCGGCCATGTCCCCGGCGCCATCAATATCCCCCACATGTCCATCCTCGCCCAGAAGGACAAGCTCGCAAAGGACCGCGAGCTTGTCTTCATCTGCCAGGTCGGCCAGCGCAGCGCCCTGGCCTGCGAGTTTGCCGCCGCTGCCGGCTTCCGCGACCTGTACAACGTCGAGGGCGGCACCGAGGCCTGGATAAAGGCCGGCTACCCGACCGAGTGAGCCCGGCGCAAACATCCGCGCACCCGCGTCTCCGAGCGTGGCGGAGCGCATGGCCTTGCTCTGAGCCTTACGGGTCGCCCGGGCTGCGTGCCCGGGGGCGGTCCTGCCCTTGAGCCGGCGTCTCTACCTCTTCGACATCGACGGTACGCTCCTGAACTCGGGCGGGGCCGGCAGCCGGGCGATGCGGCGCGCCTTCAGTTCCCTCTGGGGCGTGGAAGATGGCTTCACGGGCATCGAATTCTCGGGCCGGACGGACCGGGTCATCCTCCGGGACGCGTGGGCCGCGCATGTCGAACCCTTGCGCCCGTTCGAGGAAGACCTCCAGCGCTTCAAACGCGCGTACTTCCGCCGGTTGCGTTCGACGCTCGAGGAGTGCGAGGGCGCGGTCCTGCCCGGCGTGGTGGAGACGCTGGCGGCGCTTGCCGATGACCCTCAGGCGACGGTCGCCCTGGGGACGGGGAACTTCCGCCGCGGGGCGGAGTTGAAGCTGACCTATTACGGCATCTGGGACTACTTCTGCGGCGGCGGCTTCGGCGACCGCGCGGAGCGGCGGGAGGACATGATCGCCGAGGCGCTGCGGGCCTGCCGGCCCTATGGCCGATTCGACACGGTGTTCGTTATCGGCGATACGGTGCACGACATGACATGCGCGAAAGCCCACGGCGCCGTCGCGGTCGGCGTAACGACCGGTCCCTGCGACGCCGCCGCGCTCGAGGCCGCGGGCGCCGACATCGTCCTCGATTCCCTGGTAGGCGCTGCCCGCGAGTTGCGGTGACTCGGGCGCCCCGGCGCCAGCCTCCCCTAGAATAGGCGCAACTTTCTCGCCCGGAGGTTTCAATGAGCACCTGGCGTCTCGACCCCGAGGTGAACCCTGAGAGCGTCGGCGTCGACTCCTCGACGCTCGACGAGATGGCCTCGCGCTTCGAGGCCGAGGTCGAGAAGGGGGAGTTGTTCGGCGGCGCCCAGATGGCGATGTACCGTCGCGGCAAGAAGGTCCTCGATGTCGGGGGAGGCATCGCCCGCCGGCGCACGGGCATGGAGGTGCGCCCGGACACCATGTTCGTCATCTTCAGTTCGACGAAGGGCCTGGCGGCGCTGGCAATGCTCATGCTCTATGAGCGCATGAAGTTCCATTACGACGAGCCGGTGGTGAAGTACTGGCCGGAGTTCGCCAGCCAGGTGCCGCAAAAGGCGTCGGTCACGGTCCGCCAGGTCATGGGCCACCGAGGGGGCTTCCCGAACGGGCCATCGTGGCTGACGGCGCGATACTGGCCGGACCGCGAGGCCATCCGGCGGGCGATGGTGGAGGTGCCGTTGGTCTGGACGCCCGGCGAGAAGAACGGCTATCACGCGATGAACTTCGGCCATGTCGTGAATGAGCTGATCGAGCGCATCGACGGGCGGGACTGCGGCCGGTTCCTTGCGGAGGAGGTGTTTGCGCCCCTGGGCGTCCGGGACCTGTACCTGGGGCTGCCGGCGGAGGAGGCGCTCGAAGAGCGCGTCGCCTGGGTCGAGAACGCCCAGCAGCCCCTAACGGCCGGTGAGGCGACCGGCGTTGCCAGCAGCGGCAGCGGCCCGAGCATCAGCGGCGGGATGCCACTGACTGCGCCCCGGGACGATGCGCACGCGGAGACGCCGGAGTTGTCCGAGCCCTTCAACAGGCCGGCGATCTGGCGGTCGGTCTTGCCGGCGGCGTCCGGCATCGGGACAGCGAGAGACCTGGCGAAGGTCTACGCCGCGCTCGCGCTCGGCGGCGAGATGGACGGCGTGAAGCTGGTGTCCGAGGAAGGGCTGCGCCACTGCACGACCCCGACCACCCGCCCGGGTGAGGTCGACCAGACGATCCGCCTGCCCATGCGTTGGGGGACGGGCTGGCATATGGGAGGCTACGGCAAGGGCGGCAGCATCCGGACCTTCGGCCACGGCGGCCGCGGCGGCCAGGTCGGCTTCGCCGACCCGGATCGGCAGTTGGCCTTTGGCTTCGTGACGACCGGCCAGCTGAAGGCTGTCGAGTACACGCAGTGGCGGGTGGACTTGCAGTCCCTCGCCTTCGAGGCCTGCCGGGATTAGGCACCATGGGCGATGCGGACGCGATTGGGCTTCGCGGCAAGCGTCTGCATATCCGCTACGACGGAGGCATCGAACTGCTGGCGGAGTACGGCGGGTCGAACGAACTGGCCTGGAAGGCGCTCGCCGGCCCGGCCGCGGGCGCCCAAGGCCGCGAGGTCTACGAGTGGTACGAGGCGGCGCCGGGAGTGTTCTTTGTGGCCTGGCTCGAGCGCACAGGCACGACAGTGAGCCAGATACTGGACCTGCAGCGCGGGGAAGTAGCGGCCTACGTCACGTTCGAGACGCCGGGCGGCCGCCAGGCCGTGTTCATGCGGGGCTCTGTCCGGGAGGCCTGACGGCGCCGTGTCCTCTCTCCTCATCCGAGACGCGACCGCGGCCGACCTGCCTCGCGTGGTGGAACTGCTGCAGCAGATGTCCCTCGACGAGCCTCGCGAGAGCCCGGGCCCGCCTCTGCCGCGCTCCTACTACGATGCCCTTGCCGCGATCGAGAGGGACGCGAACCATCGACTGCTGGTGCTGTGCGAGGGGGAGAGCGTGCTCGCGACGGCCTCGTTTTTCGTCGTGCCTAACATCTCTTACGGGGGCCGGCCGCACGCGATCATCGAGAACGTCGTCGTCGACGCTGCCGAGCGCGGGCACGGCGTCGGCGCGGCACTCGTGCGGCACTGCATCGAGCTCGCGAGAGAGGCCGGCTGCACGCGCCTGTCGCTGAGCACTGACGCCCGCCGCGCCGACGCCCACCGCTTCTACGAACGGCTTGGCTTCGTGGCATCGCACAGGGGCTATCGGCTGAAGCTGGCCTGAGGAGGGCAGGCGTCAGTACGAGGCGGTGGAGGTCAACGGTTGAGTTGAGCCGCGCAGCGGCGCCGAGGCCCCTCAAGTCCAACGCCACAGATCACCCTGGTGAGGTCCACCTCGACTAAGCCGTCAGCCTTCACGTGATACTGGTCGAGATCAGCATGGGCCGGGCCATAGATCCGTTCACCCAAGACCGTAAACGTGTTCAACTGACAGGGCTCGCGGAAGAGCCCTTCGGGATGGCCAAAGCCCTCGAGCAGGCTCCTGTTCGCCGGGTCCTCCGGCCCGTGCCACACGAGCCGGCAACGTGCCCTGGCAGGCTCGGCGCTCAGCCTTGACGCCTGGTACGGGTCCAGGTCGTAGAAAGCACGGAACTCGCCGTCAGGCAGCCTCACCAGGTAGAAGCGGTGATCGCGGAAGTGAGTCACACTGCCGGGTGCAAACCGGCTCTCGTGTCCGGCCACAATCAGCCGGGGACCAGTCGCCCCGCGGGGGTAGAGGAAGTCGATGACAAGGAAGCCTGACGCAAGGAGGGCAGACGCAATTGCGGCCCAGGTGAGACCGGTAAGCGACCAAGCCGGCGCCAAATACCTCACCTAGCTCGTACCCCACATCTGTTTCACGAACACATATTACATAAGCAAGACCGCCGAACCTGACTTGTCCGGGGCGCGCGTGCGGGAGGATTGTACGGACATTCGTCCGAAAGGCAGTTGACAGGTACGCCGCAATTGCTAGACTGCCTTTGCGGTCGATCCTCGGTCGGAGGACGGCCAGCAGCAGGATCTCCGCCCGGAGGCGGAAGCAGAGCCAGGCTCGCCCGGATCCCGAAGAGGACCGGGACGGCACAGAGAGGGCGCGAAGACGTCCTTCCCGTGTGCCCTTTTGGTCGGAGACCGGAAGGGTTTTTCGTTGGCGGCAACGAAAAAAAACATCGGGTTCATCGGGGCAGGCCGTGTCGGCGGCGCGCTCGCCATTTCTCTCCACGAAGCCGGTTATCCCGTCGTTGCCGTGGCCAGCCGCAGCCCCGAGGCTGCCGCGGCGCTAGCGGACCACATCCCGGGCTGCCAGGCGGTCACTCCTCAGGAAGTCGTCGACCGGAGCGAGGTCGTCTTCATCACGACCCCGGACGCCGCGATCCGTCCGGTGTGCGAATCTCTGACCTGGCGTGCCGGCATGGCTGCCGTCCACACCAGCGGCTCCGAGTCGAGCGCGCTGCTGGAGAAGGCGGCGCGAGAGGGCGCGGCGACGGGCTCGCTGCACCCGCTGCAGACGTTCGCCGATGCGCGCGAAGCCAGGACGAACCTGCCGGCCTCATACTTTGCCGTCGAGGCGGAGGGGTGGCTGCGGCTTACGCTGCTGGAGATCGTAGCTGCCCTCCAGGGCACGGCGATCGAGCTGCGTCCGGAGGACAAGGCCCTCTACCACGCGTCGGCTACCATCCTGAGCAACTACACCGTCACGCTGGCGAAGCTGGCGAGCGACCTCTGGTTGCGGTTCGGCTGGGAGCGGCCGGCGGCCCTGCGCGCGCTGCTGCCGCTCCTCAAAGGGGCCGTCAACAATGTCGAGTCGCTCGGCATCCCCCTGGCGCTGACCGGGCCGATCGCCCGCGGCGACGTGCAAACCGTCGAGCGCCACATCGCGGCGCTGCGCGAAGCCGCGCCCGACGTGCTCCCCGTATACCGCGAGCTCGCACTGCAGACCATACCGGTCGCCCTGGCCGCGGGCGGCCTTTCGAACCCCGCCGCAGAAGCGCTGAGGATGGTGTTGGAGCGGGAACAGCCCGCTGGCAGCAGGGAAGGAGCCAGGCCGCAGACATGAGGATGATGCTGAAGGGGAAGATCCACCGCGCCACGGTGACCGAGGCGAACGTCGACTACGAGGGCAGCATAACCATCGACCCGGTGCTGATGGACGCCGCCGGCATCGTGCAGTTCGAGCAGGTGCACGTGCTGGACATTAACAACGGCGCGCGGCTGACGACTTACGCCATCGAGGGCGAGCCGGGGAGCGGTGTGATCTGCATGAATGGCGCGGCGGCGCGCCTTGTCCACAAGGGCGACCTGGTCATCATCCTGGCCTACGACCTGCTGACCGAGGAGGAAGCGCAGGGACACAAGCCCTACCTGGTCTACGTGAACGAGCGCAACGAGATCGTCAGGACCGCGCGGGACATCCCGGTTGGAGTGCACTGAGAACGTGGGGTGCCGGGCTCCGGCCTGCCACCTCCAAGGAGGCCAGAGATGGCTCGGATAACAGTCGAGGAGATAAAGGCCAAGAAGCAGCGCGGCGAGCGGCTGGTCATGCTCACCGCCTACGACTATCCCTCCGCGCGCCTCGCGGAGGAGGCGGGTGTCGACATGATCCTGGTCGGCGACACGCTGGGAATGGTGGTGCTCGGCTACGACTCCACCATCCCCGTCACGATGGAGGACATGATCCACCACACGAAAGCGGTCGTACGGGGCAGCGAGCGCGCGATGGTGATCGGCGACATGCCGTTCATGAGCTTCCAGACGGGCGTGGACGACGCCATGCGGAACGCCGGCCGCTTCCTCAAAGAGGCCGGGTGCCAGGCGGTGAAGCTGGAGGGCGGCGTGCACATGGCGGAGACCGTCCGCCGCCTGGTGCAGGTCGGGATACCCGTGGTCGGGCACATCGGCCTGACGCCGCAGTCGGTGAACCAGCTCAGCGGCTTCAAGGTGCAAGGCAGGACGCCCGAGGCGGCGGAGCGGCTGATGGAGGACGCGATAGCGCTCCAGCAGGCGGGCGCCTTCGCCATTGTCCTGGAGCTGATACCCGCGCCTCTTGCCAAGCTCATCAGCCAGCGGCTGCGCGTCCCGACGATAGGCATCGGCGCCGGCGCTGGCTGCGACGGCCAGGTGCAGGTATGGCACGACATCCTGGGCCTGTACTCGTCGTTCGTGCCCAGGCACGCGAAGCAGTACGCCCAGATCGGCGACGCTATCCGCGACGCCATCAGCCGTTACGTCGCTGAGGTGCGATCGGGTGAGTTCCCGACCCAGAAGGAGAGCTTCCGCATGGACGAGAGGGTCCTGCAGGAGCTAGCAGCCGCCAAGGCGTAGCGCGGGTAAGGCGCTTGCAGGTCCTGCGGACAATCGCCGACTTCCGGCGCGAGCGCGGGGCTCTCTCTGGCAGCCTCGGCTTCGTGCCCACGATGGGTTATCTGCACGAGGGGCACATGTCCCTCGTCAGGGCGGCGCGCGAGGGCAACGAACACGCCGCCGTGAGCATCTTCGTGAACCCGACGCAGTTCGGGCCGAACGAAGACTTCTCCAGCTATCCGAGGGACGAAGAGCGAGACCTCTCGATGTTGCGGGACGCGGGCGTTGACCTGGTGTTCATGCCCTCCGCGGCAGAGATGTACCCCGAGGGCGCGACGACTTTCGTGGACCCGGGACCGATCGCCGAGGTGCTGGAGGGCAAGTTCCGGCCGGGGCACTTCCGCGGGGTCGCCACCGTGGTCCTCAAGCTGTTCGAGATCGTCCGGCCGACGCGCGCCTACTTCGGGCGCAAGGACGCGCAGCAACTGCTCGTGATCCGCCGGATGGTCCGCGACCTGAACCTCGATGTCGAGATCGTCCCCATGCCGACCCTGCGCGAGCCGGACGGCCTCGCCATGAGCAGCCGAAACGTCTACCTCTCCCCGAGCGAGAGGAAGCAGGCCCTCTGTCTCTACAGGGCGCTGACGCTGGCGCAGGAGATGTGGACCCGCGGCGTGCGGGACGCGGAGGCCTACCGCTCACGCATGCGGGAGGTGATCGAGGCCGAGCCGGGCGCGGTGATCGATTACGTGAGCGTGGCTCACCCCGAGTCGCTGCAGGAGCTAGAGCGCATCCAGGGGCCGGCGCTCGTGTCGCTGGCGGTCCGCATCGGCCGGGCCCGGCTGATCGACAACGTTACCCTGGGGGAGTAGGTCCGGTTGGTGCGGGCCGGCGCGGTGCGGTCTCTGGCCTTCGTTGGCCGTTAGTGACGGCTGGTGTCCCCCGAGGGGGGTGCGCGAGAGGGATCAGGAGTCTGGCGCCGTAGCTGCCCCTCACGGTGGTGTGGGACTCGAGGCTGCGCCGCCGTGGTGAGGGGGCGGGGGCGCTCGCCTTCGCTGCGCTCGGCTCGCGTAGGAGGGTGGGGGGGACACCCCCCACGCCCCCCGGCAGAGGGCTGCGCCCTCTGCGCTCCGCTCGCGGATGACTTCGGTTGGGGGCGAGGGCGCTCGCCTTCGCTGCGCTCGGCTGGCGGAGGGGGTGGGGGGATAGTCCCCCGCGCCCCGGGCCGAGGGCTGCGCCCTCTGCGCTCCGCTGCGGCGCGCGGCGGAGCGGCCGTTGCTATCCGGCGGCCTGGGCTGCGCTTGCGGCAGAGGGCTACGCCCCCTGCATTCCGCTCTGGGGCGACTTCCGTTGCGCCATGAGCGCGGCCCGGTGGTGGCGGGCTGCCTGGTCTACGGCGCGGAACTTGGTCGGGGCGGAGGTGTGGCAACGGGTGGCGACTGGGCGCGCTTCCGACCGTGGGCTCGCGTCGAGGCCAAAGGGGCGGACGCGGCTTGTTCCTATCGGGACGGCTGAGGACTATGCTCTAGGCAAAGATGACAGCTACTTCTGCGTTTCCCGGCGAGGCAGCGCGCCAGCTCTATATCGACCGCAGGGTCGTGACGGTAAAACCGGACCGGATCGACGTACATCCGGCGCGGAGCATCATTTTCCTGCCGCTGCTAGGCCTGGCCCTGGGAATCAGCGTCTTCCCGGCGATGTACTTCTGGGGCGAGTCGCTGAGTCTCGCACTGCGGTTCGCGCTGACGGCGGCAGCGATCGTGATAATCCCTGTTGCCGGCATGGGGCTGGTGTACAGCATCGCCGGCGCCCACATCGTCATCGAACGCCAGAAGCAGTCGGCGGTGCTGCAGCAGGGCTTCCTCGGCATGGGGGTCGGCACGCAGGAGCTGATCCCCTTCTGGAAGATCGACAAGGTCCTGGTCCGGGAGCTAACGCCGCACGACTACCGCGGCCACCAGGAGGACTTTGCGCAGTACGAGATCGCGATCGTCAAGGTCAGCGGCAAGGAAATCCCGGTCGGACTGGTTACGGTCCTTCGCGCCGAGGAGAAGGAGGGACTGGCGCGGGCGCGGGAGGTCGCGGCCGCGATCGCGGAGATGTGCGGCACGAAGGTCTCGGTTTCACGCGCGCGCGAGCAGAAGCCGAAGGACGGGAGGCGCTGATGCCTGCGCCACACCTCTCTCTCGTGGTGCCTTCCTTCGACGAGGAGAGGCGGATTGTGGCCTCGCTGGAGCGCATTGGCGCCTTCCTGGTGACGCTGGACTTCGACAGCGAGGTCATCGTGGTCGACGACGGGAGCGGCGAGCCGGGACTGCGCGCCAACGAAGTGGGGCTCGCGCGCTTGCCGGCGCGCGTCCGCGGCCGGCTGATCAGGCACGAAGTGAATCGGGGAAAGGGAGCAGCCGTGCGGACGGGCTGCCTCGCTGCCGAGGGCGACTACGTGGCCTTCATAGACGCGGACCTGGCGACGCCGCCGGAAGACCTCGTGGGCTTGATCAGAGAACTGGATGCGGGCGCCGACGTAGCGATCGGCATAAGGCGCCAGGAGGACGGGAGCGACATGCGCGCCCGGCGTTCACTGCCGCGACGCGCTGCCGGACAGATCTTCGCTTTCGCCATGCGCACTCTGCTCCTGCCAGACATCGCGGACAGCCAGTGCCCGCTGAAGGCGTTTCGCCGCCCGGCGGCGCAGCGGCTCTTCCGGCTGCAGCGCATCGATACGTGGTCCTTCGACGCCGAGGTGCTGTATCTCGCCTATCGTCTGGGGCTGAAGGTGGCGAGGGTGCCGGTGCGCTGGCAGGCGGTGGCCGGCTCCCACTTTCGTTTCAATCTGAAGAGCGCGCTGGAACTCTGGAACCTGCTCCGCATCCGCCTCGCCCACCGCTCGGTATCGCCACGGACACTGCTCGAAGAGGCGCCCGAGCCCGCCGGCTAATTCTCAGCGGCTCAGACCCTGTCTCAATCGCGCGGCCTCTGCCTGGAGCGCGGCGCTCACTGTCACCGAATAAGGGGTCCTGGCCGGGGATAGGGAAAGCAGCTCCTCCGGGAGCATGGCCAGCTGCGCCCGGCAGCGAGCCCGCGCCTCCTCAAGGGAGGAGGCGCCGGCAGCGGTCCTCCGGCCGGCATGCATGACCTCGACCATCAGCGGCTCGCCGGGAAGAGACTCGGAGGCCAGGGCGATGACGTCTCCGGCGAAGCGGCCATGTTCG
>DATLYJ010000048.1 GCA_035574915.1 Dehalococcoidia bacterium
CCGAAGGACTATAAGCGATGAACCGTGATGCACGAAACTTAGCGTGACGCACATCACTTTGGAAGCACTCATTCGGCACTTGACAGGAATCTTCTTCGGAGGTGAGATATCCGCGCAAGCAGGTGTTATGCTGGCTTGCGCACCGGTAGGGATTGCCGGTGAGGTAGGTCGGGCTGTATCGCAAGGAGGCGTCTAATGGTAAGAGGCTGGTCTGACGAGTAGTCGGTTTAACCCGACCGACCTGGAGTAGGGCCCTAATCGGGGCCCTATTTCTTTAGGCTCAGGCCGCTGATCGAACAGCGGCGCGGCGGCCGTGAAGCTCCTCCCACTCCTCGACCCAGGCGGTGTAGATTTCGAGAAAGGCCTCGACAACCAGCGGGTCGAACTGGGTGCCGCTGCATCGAAGGATTTCCTCCAGCGATTCCGGGGGCGAGAGCGCCTTACGGTACACCCGATCCGATGTCATGGTGTCGAAGGTGTCTACGACCGCGAAGATGCGCGCCCCGAGGGGGATCTCCTCTTCGCGCAAGCCGCGCGGATAACCCTGGCCGTCCCATCGTTCGTGGTGGGCCAGGACGATTTCGGCCGCGCCCCGAAGGAATGGCACCTCGCGGAGGATTTTGAATCCAATCTCGGGGTGCTGGCGCATGAAATGCCACTCCTCAGGAGTCAACTTTCCGGGCTTTCGAAGGATCGAGTCCACGACGCCAATCTTGCCCACGTCGTGCAGGAGAGCCCCGTGGTGCATATCGGTCCATTCCTGTGTCCCAGGCTTAACACCAAGCGACTCGGCGATAGTAACCATGTACCGCGCAACACGGACGGAGTGGCCCTTTGTCTCCTGATCTCGCGCCTCCAGAGCATTCACCAGGGCTACCAGCGTTGAGTCGTAGGTGACACGGAGTTCGTCGCTAACGCTTCGAATCTGTATGTTTGCAGCTTCGAGCGCCTTGTTCTGCCTCTTGAGTTGTTCAACGTGTTCAGCAGTTCTTGCGACGTACTGTCTCGTGGACACCTGCAGCATCAAGGCTGGAACCAGGAAGGCAGCGATTCCCCAGAAGCCGAGACCCAGGTAGGCGGCGGTTAGTCCTATTCCCACAACTCCAAGGGCCAGGAAGTGCGGTGCTATCCACCGGTGGTTCTCCCAGACTTGGGCGACTGGTTGCCCGCTCCGCAACGAAACGGACAGCGTCACGAGAAGAGCGGAGATTGCGAAAGCCACTACCGTGGCGGCAAGGGCGCCGAAGACTACGTCGAGCGTGACCGCGGGCGGTGGAGCCACGCTGACCCACTCGTAAACCAGTGCCGCACAGACGTACGTCAGAACTGCCCTGAAAACGTTCCGAACGTATACGGAGCTCATCAGCGGGTTTCGACCGACGCGTCGAGCCGTCGCTTCGAGGGCTCCAGAGATGGCGACTCCGGGAGCGCCGAACAGGCAGATGATGCTCGTGGTGAAAACAAAACCTATTGTGATCTCGCTGTCACCGTAGATTGACGTTGGATACCGCTCAGCGATCAGGTTGA
This sequence comes from Dehalococcoidia bacterium, assembly GCA_035574915.1. NCBI lineage: Bacteria > Bacillati > Chloroflexota > Dehalococcoidia > Dehalococcoidia bacterium. The sequence goes on from DATLYJ010000048.1 coordinate 1,528, forward strand.
GGCTGAGCAAGAGGAGGAAGAGGTGCCAGTCCCCCGAGAAGTCAGGGACGACGAGGGCGAAGGCCACAACCCCGGCAGCGATCTCCGCCGCCATCATCGCCCTGAAGAGCCACGCCCTCCGGAGGTCGGCGTCAGCCTTGAGCCGCCGCAATATGCGCACGGGAAGCGCGCTCTTGCCGGCGGAGTCGGCGACCTCGCTCGAAGCTTCGACGACTTTCAAGGCTGCCCTCGAACGTGAAACTGAACTACTTATCGGCACAGTTGGGCGCATGATTTAGCCTCAGGCGGCTAGATCCATTTCCCTCGCGAGTCTGTGCCTAAGGCTCGCCAGGATCCGCTTGTGGAGCTGGCAGACGCGCGACTCCGACAGGCCCATGAGCTGGCCGATCTCATGAAAGGCCATACCGCGGCCGTACCGGAGCTGGACGATGGCGCGGTCCCTGTGAGAGAGGTTGGTGACGGCGCCGTTCAGGAGCATCATCGCTGCCTTGCGGTCGGCGGCGGCTGCCGGGTCCGCGAACTCGTCCGGATCGCTGGCCTCCCAGGGGCTGGCGCCCTCGGCGCTCTTCTCCTCCATCACCCTTTCCAGCGACACGACCCGGGATGAAGAGTGGCCGGCCAGGCTCTGCAGCTCTTCGAGGGACATCCCGAGCCGGGTTGCGAGCTCTCGTTGCGAGGGCCAGCGTCCGAGGTCTGTCGCGAGCTCGAGCGTCGCCCGTTCCAGTTCGCGGGCGCCCTTCCGGAGGGATCGCGGCAAGACGTCTAGCTTGCGGATGGCGTCGAGCACGCTGCCCCGGATGCGGCGGATGGCGAAGCTGGCGAAGGTGGTCCCGCGCGTTGGGTCGTACGCGTCCACGGCCTGGATCAGGCCCTCTATGCCATAGGCGATGGCATCGTCGCGGTCTATGACGCTGGAGCCGTTCTCGTCCGTCATCTTGCCGACGACGAACGCTACGAGCGGCAGGTTCCGGAGGATCATCTCTTCGCGTGACCCGTCCATCGGTCCCTCCACGGAGACGTGGGGGCGAGGCGCGCCGGCAAGCAAGAGGGATGCGATGACCCTCTCGGTCCGGCGGTTGTCCCTTGCAGGACCGCCTCGCATCCCTGCGTCGTACTGGGGTTTCCGGCCTTCCGTCGGGAAGCCCTGACTACATCTTTTAACGTGTCTCGGGTTTCCAGCATTACAGATTCATCGCACCTGCTCGTTCCTGGAGCCGGCGGCCACGTTGACAGGCTGGCCGCCCGGGCCATAGCGTGAGCGGGAGTAAGGCTGAGTCAAGTGCAGGTCAGTAGCGCCAACCTACGCCAGGCCCTGTCCTCGCGCTACGCACGGGAGCCACTGCTCATCCTCCTGGCCTACGTCCCCTACTTCCTCGCGCGGGGCCATGCCGTCAGCCACGCCGAAACGGCGTTCGAGAATAGTTACGACGTCATTCGTCTGGAGCGGAGCCTCGGCCTCTTCAGAGAGCTCTCGGTCCAGAGCGCCGCCCTCTCCTACGAGGCCCTGGTGCACGCTTTCAACCTGATCTACTTCTACGGCCACTGGCCCGTGATCATCGCCATCGGCCTGTACCTGTTCATACGCCACCCTCGCGTGTACGCGATCACGCGGAACGCGTTCCTGCTCTCCGGGGCGGTGGCGCTGCTGCTCTACGCCCTTTTCCCCGTCGCCCCGCCGCGCCTGACGCCGGGGTTCATCGATACGCTGAGCATGACCGTGCCGGTCTCCTTCGACCAGTCGCGCCTGGTGAATCCCTACGCTGCCATCCCGAGCCTGCACGTCGGTTGGGACGTGCTCATCGCGCTCGGGCTCTTCGTCGCGACCAGGCGCTGGCCGGTGCGGACGATTGCCCTGACTCTGCCGCCGTTGATGCTGGTGGCAACGGTGGTCACCGGCAACCACTTCTTCGTCGACGGCATCGCGGGCGCGCTGCTGGCGCTGGCGGCGTTCGCGCTGGCAGCGGCCCTCCACCGGCGCTGGCCCCGCGTCCGGGCACGCCCCGTGGCCTGACCCTCGCCTGTCCTTGCCGGCGCGGTGACTGTTGAATCTGGCGGCCCTAAGATCACGGAGCCATGGACGCGCCTTATCGCCGCCTGATCTTCGTGATGATCGACGGCGCCCGCTTCGACGTCCTCGACGAGCTGGTCAGGGCGGGCGAGTTGCCGGCGCTTGCCGCCCTGGCTGAAAAAGGCGGCGGCGTGCGCAAGGCCGTCACCTGCTTTCCTTCGACCACGGGGCCAGCGTACATCCCCTACCTGATGGGCCTGCTGCCGGGCACGGCAAACGTCCCCGGCTATCGCTGGCTCTCGCGGGCGGGCTATGGCGGCCGGAGAGGACGCTGGACGCGACCCGGCGTCGCCAGCTACAGCGGCATCGAAGGTGGGAGCTTCGACCGCGACCTTCCCGACAGGCCGACCTGGTTCGATTACTTTGCCGACTCCCGCAACATCATCAACCTCCTGACCAAGGGCTGCCCGCCCGGCGCCGACATGACGCGCTGGGTAAAGCCAGTGGTCTACGTCATCGGGCACTACCTGCACCGTTGGGACCTGGCCGACCGCGTGGCGGCCCGGGCCCTGGTGGCGGCCGCGAAACAGGCGCCGGACTTCATCGCCTGCGCCTTCAACGGCGTGGACGGGCATTCGCACGCCAGCCACCCGCGCGCCCCTAAGGTGCTGGAGTCCTACCGCACGATCGACCGGGCGGTCGCGGAAGCGCGGCGGGTCCTGAAGGCGAGGGGCCTGGACGAAGAGACCCTGTGGGTCATCGGCAGCGACCACGGCCAATCGCCGACGCACACTCACGTGGACGTGCCCCGGGTCCTGGAGGACCTGGGCCACGCCCCCCTGTACTATCCGCGCCTCTGGCGCCGGGATGCCCACTGCGCCGAGATGATCTCGGGCAACGGCATGACGCAGGTCTACTTCCGGAACGGCCATGGTTGGAGCGCGCGGATGCCCTGGGAGGAGATCGAGGCGCGCCAGGTCCCCGAGGCGTTCCTGGCCGTGGACGGCGTCGACTTCGTGGCGGGCCGGCGCAGTGACGGCGTCGTGGTGATCAAGACGGCGAGTGGCGAAGGCCACATCTCCTGGCGCGGGGGTGTCTGTTCCTATGCGTACGAGGGCAGCGATCCGCTAGGTAGCGGCTGCTTCGAGGGGAAGGATGCCGAAGAGGTGTTACGCCTCACCTTCGAGGGGCCGCGGCCGGACGCCGCGCTCCAGCTGGAGCAGCTCTTCCGGGCTGAACGCGCCGGCGACATGTTCGTCAGCGCCGCGGAGGGCTACGACCTCCGGGCTCGCTGGGAAGTACCCGAGCACAAGTCCAGCCACGGGGCGCTGGTGCCCTCGCAGATGCACGTACCGGTGATCATGAGCCATCCCATCGCGCCCGGTTACATGCGGACCACGGACGTTTTCCCCACGGTGCTGCGCCTGATGGGCCGGGAACCGCCGGATGGGATCGATGGGGTCGTTCGGCCCTTGTGGGAGGCGGTAGCCGCTGGTGAGAATTGACGACGCTTGGGCATCGTCGTATCGTACCCGTCTAGACGGGCGTACCCTGATGCTCTACCTGAGGAGTCCTTGCGGCCTTCATTAGCGGCCACGAAGGAGGCGGGTCAAGGGGTAACTGCGCATCCGCGCCCGGCCGCGGCGCCTAACGGCGGTCGATGCTAATTCCCAATCGAGAGAAAGAGGTCAGTGCATGCGACTGAGGAACGTAGTGATCGTAGACGGCGTTCGCTCTCCGTTTGCCCGCGGCGGCAGGGGCAAGCTTGTCGCCACCAGGCTGGACGACGTCGGTGCGACCATCATCCGGGCGCTGCTGGAGCGCAACCCCAAGGTCAAGCCGAGCATGATCGAGGATGTTGGCCTCGGTAACGTGGCTCAGTCGGGCGAGTTCATAGGCCTGGGCCACGTGGCGCGCCTGGCCGGCCTGCCGATGGAGGTCTCGGCCTTCAACACGAACCGCCAGTGCGGTTCCAGCATGGAGACGCTGCAGCGCCTCGCCTCCGGCATCGCGGTGGGTGCTCTCGACTGCGGTATCGCTCTCGGCATCGAGCGCATGGGCCGGACTCTTGGTGGCGGCGGCGGACCGCGCCCGAACCTGAACCGCGTCACCCAGCCCAAGCGGCTGGAGCTGACCAAAGAGCAGCGGGACATGTCCCCTGACCACAGCAAGTACTTCTCCGTACCGTTCCCCGACTACATCCTCGACTCGCCGCCGTTGCAGTCGATGCTCCAGACCGCCCAGAACGTGGCCGAGGTCTATAACATCAGCCGCGCGGAGCTGGATGAGTTCGCGGTTCGGAGCCACAAGAAGTACGGCGAGGCTTACCAGAAGGGCGTCTACAAGGACGAGATCATCCCCCTCGAGGTCGAGGAGCCGGTCTACGACGACGAGGGCAACTGGGTGCCGGACTCGAAGGGCAAGATGATCACCTTCGACATCGATGAGGGCTACCGGCCGGGCACGAACTTCGAGGCCCTGCAGAACCTGAAGCCGGTCCAGGGCTACGTGAGCTTCGGGAACAAGGAGCTCGTGATCACGGCCGGCAACTCCTGCCCGACGAACGACGGCGTCTCGGCCGCCCTCCTGATGGCAGAAGAGAAGGCCATCGAGCTGGGCCTCGAGCCTCTGGCACGGATCGTCGGCATGGGGGTCGCGGGTGTGAAGCCGCAGCTCATGGGCATTGGCCCGATCCCGGCGACGCACAAGGCCCTGCAGCACGCCGGCATCACCGCTGATGACCTCGACCGCGTCGAGTTCAACGAGGCCTTCGCCTCACAGGTTATCGCCACGCTGCGGGACCTCAAGATTCCGGAAGAGAAGGTCAACGTCAACGGCGGCTCGCTCGCCATCGGCCACCCGATGGGTGCGACCGGCGCTCGCCTGGTGACCACGGTCTCGAAGGAGCTGCGCCGCAGCGGCAAGCGGTACGGCCTGGCGACTCAGTGCATCGGCGCTGGCATGGGCATTTCGACCATCGTCGAGGCGCTGTACTAAGCCGGATCGGTTCAACCGAGAGGGGGAGTGGCGCCACTCCCCCTCTCTTTTCGTTTCGGTCCGAGGCCCGGTCCCGGCTCTATAGCCGCTCGGCGCTTACACTGCAGGTATGAAGGTCAAGCACGAGGTTCGACTGGGCGCCATGCTGGCCGGGCGCTGCCCGCGCTGCGGGCGGGGGCCGATCTTTCACCCGCTACTGAGCACGAAGGCGCTCTCGATGTACCGCGCCTGCCCCGTGTGCGGCCTCGATTACGAGCCGGAGGCCGGTTACTTCATCGGCGCCATGTACGCGAGCTACGCCTTCGGAGTGGCGGTCGTCGTCCCCGTGGCCCTGGCGCTGGTACTGCTCTTCGATGCCTCCATCGCCCTGACGCTCGGCATCGCCCTGGCGCTGACGCTGGTGCTGGCGCCGTTCGAATATCGCGCGGCCCGAGTGCTCTGGCTTCACATCGACCAGGCGGTCGCGCCGCGGTAGCTGGACTCCATCGGACGGCCTGGCCGTGGGATATACTAAAGGGCGACATCGGGGCGGTTAGCTCAGCTGGTTAGAGCGCAGCGTTGACATCGCTGAGGTCACTGGTTCGAGTCCAGTACCGCCCACCATAGCGAAGGCGAAGACGAGGACGAGTAGCGGCTGGTGAGGGCGACAGAGAGCGGGGTCATCGGCTGCAAGCCCCGCGCCGGAAGCGCCGCGAAGACCACCTCCGAGCCTGGGACCGAACCGGACGGGCGGAAGCAGATGCTCGCCATCGTAGTAGGCTCCCACGCCAGCCAGCGTTAACGGCTTCGAGTCCTTCCCGCGGCCGCGGGAAGGAGAAGCAGGGTGGAACCACGGCGCCCACCGTCCCTGAGACGGTGGGCGCCTGTTATTTCGGGACGGGGGTGACGGCATGGGCTTCGTGACGCGATGGATGGGCTGGGAAGCGCTGTTCATACATGGGCTGACGGGACTACTGTTCGCGGGCGTATCGGTGTTCCTGGTGTACAGGCTGGCAGTGTCGGAGCCCTTAGTCCTGGCGCTGGTGTTGCCTTTCACCGCCTTCTGCGCCTGGGGGTGGTGGGCGGAGGCGGTGGTCCTCAGGCGGGCCACGGCCTGGATGCGCTCGTCGACCAGCCGGCGCGATGGATCGCACCGAACGTAGCGTCCCCTTCCCGGCTCCTGCTTCCTCACCGGAGGTGAACCATGGTCATGCCTGTCGATGAAAAGCTGCGTGGTATGGACGAGCGGCTCTACCGCATGCGCCACTCCTGCGCCCACGTGATGGCCGAGGCAGTCCTGGAAATGTTCCCTGGCGCCAAGCTCGCTATCGGCCCGCCGATCGAGAACGGCTTCTACTACGACTTCGACCTGCCGCGCCCGCTGACGCCGGAGGACCTCGTGGAGATCGAGCGGCGCATGCGGGCCAGCATCGAGGCCGACAAGCCCTTCGTGCGCTCGACGGAGCCGCGTGACGAGGCCCTGCGCGAGCTGGCGGACCAGCCCTACAAGAAGGAGATCATCGAGGGCCTGGGCGACCAGGAGATCAGCTTCTATCAGCACGGCGACTTCAAGGACCTGTGCGAAGGCCCGCACGTGGAGAGCACGGGGAAAATCGGGGCATTCAAGCTGCTGAACGTCGCGGGCGCCTACTGGCGCGGCGACGAGAAGCGCCCGATGCTGCAGCGGATCTACGGCGCCTGCTTCGCCACCCAGGAAGAGCTGGACCGGTATCTGCACAACCTGGAAGAGGCCCGCCGCCGGGACCACCGCGTCCTCGGGCGCGAACTGGACCTGTTCTCCTTCCACGAGGAGTACGGTCCGGGACTGGTGTACTGGCACCCGAAGGGCGGCCGCGTGCGCACGATCATCGAGGACTTCTGGCGCCAGGAGCACTACCGCGCCGGCTACGACATCGTGTACACGCCGCACATCGGGCGCTCGACGCTCTGGGAGACCAGCGGCCACCTGGACTTCTATAACGAGAACATGTACTCGCCGATGGACGTGGACGAGCAGGACTACTACATCAAACCGATGAACTGCCCCTTCCACATCCAGATCTACAAGAGCGGTATCCGCAGCTATCGCGAGCTGCCGCTGCGCTTCGCAGAGCTCGGCACCGTGTACCGATACGAGCGCTCCGGCGTCCTGCACGGCCTCGCGCGCGTGCGCGGGTTCACGCAGGACGACGCGCACATCTTCTGCCGGCCGGACCAGGTGGAGGCGGAGGTCTCGCGCACGCTCGACTTCGTCCTGTTCGTCCTGCGTACTTTCGGCTTCAAGGAGTTCCAGGTGGCGGTGGCGACGAAGCCCGAGAAGGCCGTCGGCCGCGAGGACGACTGGCGCATGGCTACGGACGCGCTTCGCCGGGCAGTGAGCGCCGCCGGCCTGCAGTACGACATCGACGAAGGGGGCGGCGCCTTCTACGGGCCCAAGATCGACCTGCACATCAAGGATGCGCTCGGCCGCGCCTGGCAGTGCTCCACGATCCAGTTCGACTTCAACCTGCCAGAGCGCTTCGACATCTCGTTCATCGGTGAGGATGGCACGCGGCAGCGGCCCTACATGGTGCACCGGGCGCTGCTCGGCTCCATCGAGCGCTTCTTCGGAGTCCTGATCGAGCACTACGGCGGCGCCTTTCCGCTGTGGCTCGCGCCGGTGCAGGCGAAGCTCATCCCGATCGCCGACCGCCACATCGACTATTGCGAGCGAGTGGCGGACGACCTGCGGGCCGAGGGCCTGCGCGTGGAGGTGGACGCCCGCAACGAGCGCATGCAGGCGAAGATCCGCGACGCCCAGCTGCAGAAGGTGCCCTACATGCTCATCGCCGGCGACCGGGATGTCACGGCCGGAGCGGTCTCCGTGCGCACTCGCGCCGGCGACGACCTCGGCGCGATGCCGGTCTTCCAGGTAATCGACCGCCTGAAGGATGAGGTGGTGACCGGCATGAACCCCGAGGAGGCGATCAGCGGTTAAGCTGGCCTCGCCGCCCTCGCGGCGGCGAGGTTGCAGCCGCGCGGTGTCAGGGCGGTCCTCGCGAGGGCCTTGAAGGGACGGGGCACGGCAGTGACAGGAAGGCCCCAGATCCTTTGGCCGCCGCCTGTCGTTGCCGCCCGCCCACCCCTGTGCTACAAAGTGGCGGCAGGACGGCGCCGCAGGCAGGGGAGGTAGCGTTGTTCAAAAAGCTACTCGTCGCGAACCGCGGCGAGATCGCCGTCCGGGTGGTGCGCGCCTGCCGCGAACTCGGCGTCACTTCCGTCGCCGTCTACTCGGAGGCGGACCGCGGCGCCCTCCACGCGCGCCTGGCCGATGAGGCTTACTGCATCGGCCCCGGGCCTGTCGGCGAGAGCTACTTGAACGCCGCCAAGATCGTCGAAACGGCGAAGGCCTGCGGCGCTGAGGCGATCCACCCTGGCTACGGTTTCCTGTCTGAGCGCGCTGAGTTCGCCCGGGCCTGCGCAGACGCCGGCATCGTCTTCGTCGGCCCTACGCCCGAAGCCATGGCGATGCTCGGCGACAAGGTGGAAGCGCGGCGCATCGCGCGGGCGGCCGGCGCGCCCACGGTGCCGGGGACGGAGGGTGTGGTCTCCCCGGAGGAGGCGAAAGGCGCCGCCGACAGCATCGGCTACCCGGTGCTGATCAAGGCGGCGGCTGGCGGCGGGGGCCGCGGCATACGGCTCGTGCCGGACGAAGCTTCCATGGAAGGTGCGGTCCGGGTCGCCGCGGCGGAAGCGCAGAGCGCGTTTGGTGACCCATCCCTGTATGTCGAGAAGTACCTGGACCCCGTGCGGCACGTCGAAATCCAGGTGATCGCCGACAGGCACGGCAACGCTGTCCACCTCGGCGAGCGCGAGTGCTCGGTCCAGCGCCGCAACCAGAAGCTGATCGAGGAGTCGCCCTCGACGGCGCTCACGCCGGAGCTGCGTGCGCGGATGGGCGCGGCCGCGGTCGCGATCGCGAAGCGCGCCGGGTACGAGAACGCCGGCACGGTCGAGTTCCTGGTCGACAGTGAGGGCAACTTCTACTTCATCGAGGTCAATGCCCGCCTCCAGGTCGAGCACCCGGTGACCGAGATGGTCACGGGGATTGACCTCGTGCAGATCCAACTGCGGGTCGCGGCGGGCGAACCGCTGGGCTTGCGCCAGGAAGACATCCAGCCGCGCGGCTGGGCCATCGAGTGCCGGATCACGGCCGAGGACCCGTTCCAGAATTTCACGCCGGGGGTTGGCACCGTCGAATTCGTGAGCGAGCCGTCCGGGCCGGGTATCCGCGTGGACAGCTCTCTGTTCACGGGCCTCGTAATCCCCGAGTACTACGACTCGATGCTGTCGAAGATCATCGCCTGGGGGGCGGACCGTGACGAGGCGGTCCGGCGGCTGCGCCGGGCCCTCGAGGAATACGTGATCCTCGGGCCAAGGACTACCATCCCCTTCCATCTGCAGCTCATTGACCACCCCGACTTCCGTTCCGGGGCCATTTATACGCGCTTCCTGGACGAGAAGTTCACGATGGCGCCGCCGCCGCGGGGCGAGGGCGAGGACCTGGCGCTCCTCGTCGCGGCGGCGCTGGCCCACGAAAGGCGCCAGAACGGCGCGCGGTCCAACGGCGCCGCGTCTGGCGAACGGCAGGCCGTCAGCGGCTGGCGCGTGGCCGGGCGCATGAGCGCGCTGTCCGAGAGCACCGGAGGCCACCTCTGGCGAAGCATTATTTGAAGCTCGGGGACCGGGAGGTCGAGGCCGAAGTCGAATCTGACGGCGAAGGACTCCGCGTCAACCTCGGCGATGGTTGGCGCTCGCTGGGGCTCAAGCGGCTGGGCTCGACTCCGCGGTTCGCCCTCATGATCGATGGCCGAACTGTCGACGTCCTGGCGAAGGAGTCCCCCGGCCGCATCGAGGTGCTCATCGGGGGCGTGACCTACGTGGTGAGCACGGCCCGCCCGCGCAAGGGACGCGTCGCGGCGGCGGCAGAGGATGAGGATGACGCGCACTTCGAGAACGGCGTCTGGAGCCTGCGCTCGCCCCAGACCGGCAGCGTAGTTGATATCCGCGTAAGCGTAGGGGCAAGCGTCGAACCGGGCACCGTGCTCATGGTGGTAGAGGCGATGAAGATGCAGAATGAGCTACGCAGCCGCGTGGCCGGCACCGTATCCTCTATCAAGGTGGAGCGCGGCCAGCGGGTGGAGACCGGGGCTGTGCTCCTCGAGGTCGCTGCGCCAACCGGCTAAGCACAACAAGACGAGGGTCCCCGCCATGCCCTCACTTCCCAGAGACCTGGCGCCAATGCTCCCGGCGAGGGGCGAGGAGCCCTTCGACTCCGAGCAGCACATCTTCGAGGTGCGCTGGGGCGGCATTCGCGCCCTGGCGTTTATCGAGCAGGCGCGCCTCACGCTCCTGTCCCAGTCGGGGCGAGACATTACGGCCTGGTTCCCTGAGCTGGCCCCGATAGCGGGGCAGGTCAGGCGCGACGGCGCCGTCCTCGACGGCGAGATCGTGCCTCTGGGCGCTGACGGCGAGCCCGACCTCGCCCTGCTGTCCGCCAGGCTCGCGGGCGCGCCGCCGGAGGACGGAAGCGCGTTCTGTCTCTACCAGGCATACGACCTCCTCTACAGCGGCGGGCTCCCCCTCATGGCCAGGCCGCTCTTGCAGCGCAAGGAGGCCCTGGCTGGCGTACTCAGCGGCCCGGGGCCGGCAGTGGCGGTCGACTACGTGCACGACGAAGGCGTCGCGCTCTTCGAGGCGGCGGCGGAGCGCCGCCTTCCCGGCGTCGTCGCCAAGGCGAAGGCCTCCACTTACAAGCCGGGCGAACGAAGCAGAGACTGGATCGAGGTGCCGCTGTATGAATCCGGCTGGTTCGTGATCGGCGGTTACGTGCTCGGAATCGGGAAGGAAGACCCGGTCGCCGGACTCCTGCTCGGAGAGCCCGCGCTGCCCGGACGCCTGCGGCACGTGGCGACGGTCCAGGGCGGCATACCCGGCTCACTACTGGAGCGCGCCTTGTCCGCGCTGACCACGGAGACATCGCCCTTCCTTGCCGTGCCGCCTTTGATGCGCCTCGTCTACTGGCTGCGTCCCGAGCTCGTCTGCGAGGTCCGGTACGCCCGCCGGGAAGCGGACGGCCGCCTCCGGTTCCCCGTCTTCGTGACGATGCGGCCAGACCTTACTCCGAAGGACATCTGGCGCGACGCCCGGGACTCGGCGGGACGGAGGCCCTAGCTCTCACCCACCCGGCTGCCCGACCGGGTAGTCCTTCGACGGCCGGAAAAACCCACCCCCATGCGCGGGGGCGCGCATAGACGCCGGCGCGACCATTTCCCCATCACATGGCTCGGGCTGAGCCGCGAGAGAGGGAGAGATATGTCGTACGGCAATGGGATTCTTTGGACAGGGTGGAGGCAGCAGGCCCCGGGCGGACCACCTGCCCCGGGAGCGAGGTCAGGGAGCTGGCCAGGCCGGGCGCTGGTGTTGGTGGCGGCAGGCCTCGTTTTTCTCGCCCTGGCCTGCTCCAGCGACGACGGCCCGGCGCCGCCGTCCGGGGAGGGCTGTCCGGTAGCCGCGGTCGTCTGCGAGGTGGCTGCGGAGGTCGGCCGGGCGGCCGCGGCCGGTGACTTCAGCGCTATCGTCGCGGCCGGCGCGGGGCAGGACTTCACATGTCCATCGGCGAGGCCGGAGGGGCTCGGCGGCCCGTACCCACTCTGCGACGGCGCCCGCGCCGGTGAAAAGCGACAGGGTTTTCCGCTCGCGTACGTACCGGGCGAAGGCTTAGTCGAAGGGCGCGAGGGCGTCCTAGCGGCCCTCAACAACTGGACCGCCTCAGCCGTGCGGTCGAAGAGCGACGCCTTCGGTGACGGCTCGACGCGGGTGTTCACCGTCGGCTGTCCCGAAAAGGGAAGGTGCGAGGACTACTTTGCGGTCGTGCTCAGCAACCTCGGGACCGTGCCGTTCCGCCTGCAGGCCGTCCTGTTTTTCCGGGCGCAGCAAGGGCAGCCGCGGTTGACGTCGCTGGCAATCGGCTGGATCGCCGACATGACGCAGAGCGAGGTCGTGCTCAGCGGCGGCCGGACCCGCGACTTTCTGCGGTTCCAGGGGTGGCCGGCGCTGACCGACTTCCACCGGGTGACGCCGTCGGACCTCGAGGCCGCGGCGTCACGGTGAGGGACGTGACGGGCGGTCCCGAGGCGCCATGTCCCCGGGACCGTCAGTCGATCATCTCGTAGGCCGGCAACGTCAGGAACTCGACGAAGTCGTCGCTCAGGGCGACTCTTTCGAACAGGGCCGCAGCCTCTTCGAGGTGGCCCGCCGTCCTCCCGGCATCCCGCAGCCTGGCCACCTCTTGCGATGCGATCTCGCGCACGAGGGCGGGCGTGATCTCGCGGCCGTCTTCCAGGCGTCCGCCTCGGTGCGCCCATTGCCAGACCTGCGAGCGGGCGATCTCGGCCGTAGCCGCGTCCTCCATGAGGTTGTTGATCGCCACCGCCCCTGTACCCGAGAGCCAGGCATCGAGGTACTGGACCGCGACGCTGACATTCGCGCGCAACCCCGCCTCTGTAATCACACCGCCGGCGCCGGCAATGCCGAGGAGGTCGGCGGCAGTCACGTTGACCTCTGGACGCTGGCGGTCGATCTGGTTCGGCCGCTCGCCGAGGACGGAATCGAAGACCTCCATGGCTATCGGCACGAGGTCGGGGTGTGCGACCCAGGTTCCGTCGAAGCCGTCATTGGCCTCCCGTATCTTGTCCTCACGGACGCGGGCGATGGCGGCGGCGTTGACCTCGGGGTCGCGGCGGCTGGGGATGAACGCGGCCATCCCGCCGATGGCGTGGGCGCCACGTTGATGGCAGGTCTTCACCAGCAACTCGGTATAGGCGCGCATGAACGGCACTGTCATCGTGACCCGGGCGCGGTCCGGCGTGAGCATGTCCGACCGCGAGCGGAACTTCTTGATCACGCTGAAGATGTAGTCCCAACGCCCCGCGTTCAGCCCGGCCGAGTGCTC
>DATLYJ010000049.1 GCA_035574915.1 Dehalococcoidia bacterium
TCGCACGTCGCCGGCTGGCACCGGGAGATGGCCGGCGCCCTGGAGCGCATGGGCCGCGGCGAGAGGCCCACACCCGAAGGAGTCGACTACTCGGACGCCGACTCGTGGAACGCGAAGTTCTCCAGCGCCGCGGCCAACACCTCGCCGGCGGCGATGCTCCAGGAACTGGAGGCGTCGTTTCAGACGTTCAGGTCGGCTGCGGCTGCGCTGGGCGAGGACCGCTTCGAACAGGGCCGGACCGTCGACCGCATCGTCCACACCACCGGCGTCAACCACTACCTCGAGCACGGGGAGCAGATACGAGAGTGGCGCAAGAAGATTTAGGCCCGGGCGTCAAGGCAGACCTCCTGCGGCGCATGGACGAGGGGTTCGGCGTCCTGACGGCGGCGCTCGCAGGCGCACCGGGTCTGAGGCCCGCCCCGGAAGGCGGCTGGGGTCCGTTCGAAGTCGTCTCACACTTGAACGGCTGGCATCTCCTTTCTGCTCGTCGCCTCCTCCAGATCGCCCGCGGCGAGGGAGCGTCCTCGCCACCGTCCGACGACGAGGCGAATGCCTGCTTCGTCGCTGACCGCCGCCACCTCTCGGCGGACGCCCTCCTTGCCGAGCTCGAGTCGAGCTTCGCGACACTGAAGGATGCCGTCGCCTCCGTGCCCGCGCGCGAGTTCTGGCTCGGCCTCCACGGCGAACTGGATAGCCTGGCGCACTTCATCGCCGCCGCGAACAGCTACGAGCACTACGCGGAGCACCTGGGAGACCTCAAGACGCCATGAGCGAAACGGAGCGGCCGCCGTCCATCATCCCCGAGCCGCTGGGGAGGGCCACGCAGATCACGGAGGAGTCCGCCCAGCGCCTGATCAAGCTTCTGGAGAACAGCCAACCGGTGCGACTGCTCCGTGCCAGCCAGCTCCTGAGCGGCCTCCTCGGCGCCGTCGGCCTGGCCCTCTTCGTCGTAGGCGTCGAGCGCGCGGCCGAGGACCTGCCCGTGGTGTCGAATGCCTACGGCTCCATCGCCGTCGGCCTCGTCCTCCTCGCCGCTACCGGCCTCCTCCTGAAGCGCCTCCTCCGGATCGACTGAGCCTCAAATGCTGACTGCTGACCGCTGGAACCTGAAATGACGAAGTCGCCCCGGCTCGAAATCGAGTACTGCACCCAGTGCCGTTGGCTGACGCGCGCCGCCTGGGTCGCCCAGGAGCTACTGACGACCTTCGTCGACGACCTGGGCGAGGTCGCCCTCGTGCCGGGCAAGGGCGGCGTCTTCGACGTCCGCCTGGACGGCGAAGTCATCTGGTCCCGGGCCGCCGAGGGCCGCCACGCCGAGATCACGGAATTGAAGCAGCGTCTCCGCGACCGCATCGCCCCGGGCCGCAGTCTCGGCCACAGCGACAGGTAGCGCTCACCAGGGCCAGGGCGCCGATTTCGCTTGCCACCAGGCCTGAAGTGCTGAAATCCTGAACTGCTGACATGCTCATCAACCCCGCGACCGCATTGCCCCGGGCCGCAGTCTCGGCCACAGCGACAGGTAGCGCTCACCCGGGCCAGCGCTTCGATTCGCTTGCCACCAGGCCTGAAGTGCTGAAATTCTGAACTGCTGACATGCTCATCAACCCCGAGAAGCGGAGTCGCGTTTACGACCTCGTAGGCGGCATGCCCGCCTTCGAACGCCTGGTGGGCGCCTTCTACGACCGCGTGAAGCTCGACCCCGTGCTGGCCGGCATGTTTCCGGAAGACATGACCGGCCCGAAGGAGCACCTGGCCCTGTTCCTGGCCCAGTTCTTCGGCGGGCCGCCGGAGTACTCCCTCCGCCGCGGCCATCCCCGCCTGCGCGCTCGCCACCTCCCCTTCAAGATCGGCCGCCGCGAGCGGGACGCCTGGCTCGCTCACATGCTCGCCGCCCTCGACGAGTGTGGCATCGAAGAGCCGGCCCTTTCGGAGATGCGCGCCTACTTCGAGGACGCCTCGGCCTTCATGATCAACAGCTGAACGCGGTTTAGCTATCACTTGATTCACCGGGCGACGGTGATTCGTCAGAGCGCCCTTCTTATCAGCCGCGCCAGTTCTCGATAGCCGGAGCTACCAACGTAAACGTTGGCCGGACCCTTGGTTTCCCAGAATCCCTCTGTAAGATAGGCCGAGGCGTTCGAAAGCACGGACACCACATTCGCGGCCGTAACTGCGCCTTTAGCAACACATCGCTCATAGACGCTGAGGGTCGGAGGTCGCGTCCGCCCCGCTAACACCAAGTGGAGCGCGAAAGTCCCTACCGTCCTTTGAATCTGGTATTCATGAGGACTCGTGAGAGCATTTGGTAGGAAGCTAAGAACTCCCTGCCAAAATGTATCGATCACATCAAGCACTTCGTCATCAGAGAGACCTGCCATTGGCGATCTTGGGCTCACGAGCGGTGCGAGTGAGTCAACAAACGATGTGATCGAGATCGTTGCGCCAGTCTGGGGAAGATCGTGCGGCTGCCTAATTCTGCCGGCCCACGGTCCCCCTGCCCGCGCTGCTAGTGCGAAGGTCAGGCGAGTTGACCGGATCCGGAAGACCTTGCCGGAACCGACGAAGTTCCGCAGTTTCGCCTCGTCTGTGGCCGGGGCAAGCGTTTGAAGGAGGGCCAAGGCCAGGTCAGTGTCGATCCTCTTCTGCTTACTGTTGATAAGGTAGAATTGTTCGATTTCTTCAGGTCGTGTCATATTCGCAATGATGGTCACTGGGATTTCGAAGGACTCCAGTGACTTCGCGCCAAGCGAGTCTATTGCGTAAATTAGGCCGCGCCACCGGTGCTGGTAGTCAACGATCGTCAGTTGACGCGCCGGTGGGATCTCCAATTCGCCAAACGAGACGTCGGATATCGAAGCGTGTTCCGTAAACGGGAGCACTCCCATGTCAGCCTCGCGGGCACTGAGGAGAGCACTTGTCGGCATGAACGCTTGGGGATCCTGGGCCAGGAAGTGTCCAATGGCCTGATAGTGGCTCTCAACGGGCATCCGCTGGTAGCCTTGTTTGGCGAGGTCCCATCCGATTGCTGGATCCCACTCCGCTGTATGGCACGAGGCGATTATTTCTCGTGCCGTCATCTTGGCCATGTACAGTGTCTTGCCTGACTGGTTGAACCGCAGTGCTGGAACCTTCACGGACAAGGCATCCTATTGGTGAGAACTTGCATGAATTTTATCACTCGGCCATGGTTAAAATCCCTGACGAGCTACCCGTGACCCCCGTACGCGTGCGCTACGCTCCCAGCCCCACCGGCGCCCCTCACGTCGGCAACATCCGCACCGCCCTCTTCGACTGGCTCTTCGCCAGGCACACCGGCGGCACCTTCATCCTGCGCATCGAGGACACGGACCAGAAGCGCTTCGTCCGCGAAGCCGTCGACGCCCAGATCGAGGCCCTGAAGTGGCTGAGGCTCGATTGGGACGAGGGGCCGGACAAGGGCGGCTCTTACGGGCCTTACGTACAGTCACAGCGCCTCGACCTGTACGAGGCCGCCGCCAGGCGCTTGCTCGCCTCCGGCCACGCCTACGAGTGCTATTGCTCCCAGGAGCGACTCGACCGCGTCCGCGACGAGATGCGGGCCGCGAAGCAGCCCCCGAAGTACGACGGCCGCTGCCGCACCGACGCTGGCCGCGCCGAGGCGAAGCGCGAGGCCGCCGGTGCGCGGCCCGTCGTGCGCTTCAAGACGCCCCATGAGGGCGAGACCGTTGTCCAGGACTTCCTCCGCGGCGAGGTCACCTTCCGCAACGACCTCCTGGACGACTTCGTCATCTTGAAGTCGGACGGCTTCCCCGTCTATGCCCTCGCCGAGGCCGTAGACGACCACGAGATGCGGATAAGCCACGTCATCCGCGGCGACGAGTGGATCTCCTCTGCGCCGCGCCACAAGCTGCTCTTCGAAGCCCTCGGCTACGAGCTTCCCGTCTTCGTCCACACGCCCGTCATCCTCGGCCCGGACCGTTCGAAGCTCTCGAAGCGCCACGGCGCTCAGTCGGTGCTCGAGTACAAGGCCATGGGCTACTTGCCTGACGCCGTCTTCAACTTCCTCGGCCTCCTCGGCTGGTCGCTCGACGACCACACCGAGATCATCAGCCGCGAGCAGTTTGTCGCGAATTTCACCCTGGAGCGCCTGATCAAGAGTCCCGCCGTCTTCAACATCGAGAAGCTGGACTGGATGAACGGCGTCTACATGCGCCAGATGCCCGAGCGCGAGCTCGCCCTGCTCCTCAAGGAGTGGCTCGAGAAGCCGGAGGACCAGGGTGGACTGCCTGCCCACATCCAGCGCCCGATCGACCTCGAGTACCTGCTGCGCATCGTCCCCCATGTCCGAGAGCGCGTGAAACTGCTGCCGCAGGCGCGCGACATGATGCAGTTCTTCTTCGAGCCGGCAGAGATCGAGGTCGATGAACGGACGCTGCTGGGAAAGGCCTTCGCCGAGGACAAGACGAAGGCCTGGACCGCGCTGTCCGCGGCCCTGGTCAAGGCGGAGGAGGTCGACCCGTGGGACCTTCCCTCCCTGGAAGCGGCCTTCCTGAACATGCACGAGCAACTGGGCCTGAAGCGCGGCGACTTCCTGATGCTCATCCGCGTCGCCGTCACTGGCCGCACCGTCTCACCCCCGCTCTTCGAGTCGATGGAAATCCTTGGCCGCGAGCGCTGCGTCCTCCGCCTGCGCCACGCCCTGAACATCCTGTAGGGCCGCCCTCCCCGGGGCCTGCCCCCGAGTAGCTCCGGGAGGCACGCGGCGGAGCTCCCGCGCTCTTCGAGGGTCGAGCCTGGCCCTGCCTGGAAGCGCGGTTGCATTTCCAGGGCCGATCGCGACAATGGCGGCAAGGAGGCCCGGCATGGTCACGATCCTTGACCCCACCGACGAGCGCATCCCTGTGCGCCGCTCGCTCACGCCGCGACCGGAGCACATCCGCGGCACGGTCGCGCTGCTCGACATCTCCAAGCCGCGCGGCAACGTCTTCCTGGACAGGCTCGAGGAGCTCATCCGCGAGCGGCTGCCCGGGGTGGCGGTGAAACGCTACCGCAAGCCCACCTTCGCGAAACCCGCGCCGGAACCCCTACGCCAGCAGATAAGAGAGGAGAGCGACTTCGTCATCGAAGCGCTTGCGGACTGAGGGTCCTGCACGACGTGCAGTGTGCACGACACGGTCTGGTTCGAAATCAACGGCAAGCCCTCCGTCTTCGTAGCCTCGAGTGAATTCGTCGATGCGGCCGAGGCGCAGGCGAAGGCCCTCGGCCTCCCGGAGGTCGAGCGCGTCTTCGTCCCCCACCCCATCCAGGACCGCACCGACGACGAGATGCGCGCCCGCGCCGACGCCGT
Source organism: Dehalococcoidia bacterium (assembly GCA_035574915.1). Classification (NCBI taxonomy): domain Bacteria; kingdom Bacillati; phylum Chloroflexota; class Dehalococcoidia; species Dehalococcoidia bacterium. The sequence continues at coordinate 5,327 of DATLYJ010000049.1, forward strand.
CCTCGACCGCATAATCGAGGCCCTGGTGCTCTAGCCCGGGGGCGCTCTCTACGAACTCCAGATCGCCAGGGGTGGGGCAGCCGCGCCCGGCGAGAGCGCACGTCGTCCGCCCGATGCACCGCACCGCCGCGGCCGGCAGAGGAGACCGCCGACGGCCTGGCCGCAGCCCGAGCGAGGTCTCAGCGGCCTGCGGAAAGCAGCTCCCGCGCCGTGGCCCGCTCGTCCCAGGGCACCCGGCGCCCTCCGAAGACCATGAACGTCTCCGTACCCTTCCCCGCCAGCAGCACGGTATCCCCCGGCCCGGCGCGCTCGAACGCGTACAGCATCGCCTCTCGCCGGTCGGGAACGCGCGCGAAGTGCTCCCCCTCGCGCCACCCCGCCGCCATCATCGCCTCCGCGATCGCGGCGATGATCGCGTCCGGGTCTTCATGCCTCGGGTCCTCGTTCGTGAGCACCGCCCGGTCCGCAAGCTCGGCCGCCACGCGGCCCATGCCTTCGCGGCGGGCCGTGTCGCGGCCGCCTGCGGCCCCGAACACGACCCACAGCCGTCCCTTCGTCGCCGCGCGCAGCGTGCGCAGGACGAACTCCAGCGCCGCCGGGGTGGAGGCAATGTCGACTACCACGGTGAAGGCCTGGCCGCAGTCGATCATCTCGAAGCGTCCCGGGACCCCGGGGAACGTCGACAGGGCGCCGGCCGCCTCCCTGAGTCCGATCCCCTGGCTCAGAGCCACCGCGACCGCCGCGAGGCAGTTGTAGGCGATCATCAGCGGCGCTTCCGCTCGCACTGTCTCGCCGCCCGCCCGGACCTCGAAGCTTGTGCGCAGGCCCCGCGCTTCCACCTGCGTCCCCCGCACGTCCGCCTCGTGTTCGATGCCGTAGGTCAGGGGCCGCGCTTTGGTGCGGCGGAGCATGTGCTCGGATGCGGGTTCATCCGCGTTAACTATTGCTACCTTCGAGAACGGCTTCCCGCTGGGCCCATCCAACATCTCGAACAGGAGGCCCTTAGCGTCGCGGTAGGCCTCCATGGTGCCGTGGAAGTCCAGGTGGTCGCGACTGAGGTTGCGGAATACAGCAACGTCGAATTCGCACCCGTCGAGGCGGTGCTGCGCCAGCCCCTCCGACGAAGCTTCGACACACATCGCCTCCAGGCCGTTGCTGACGCCGGCTGCCAGGCGCTCCTGTATCTGCGTGGCCTCCAGGGTCGTCATGTGCAGTTCGTTCGGCTCAAAGCCGCGGCCCGTGTCGAAGCCCACGCTGGTCAGGTAGCCGCAGCCAAGCCCGCATCTCGAAAGGACGTGTCCTGTCAGGTGACAGGTCGTACTCTTGCCGTCGGTGCCCGTAACCCCGATGAGCCGCAGCTGGCGGGAGGGGTGGCCGTACACCTCGGCCGCAATCGGGCCCATCGCTCGACGCGTGTCATCGACCACCAGCAGCGGCAGACGCCCCGCGAATGGCGCCCACTTCGCCTGCCGGTCCGCCTGCACCACTGCCAACGCCGCGCCGGCCTCCGCCGCGGCGCCGATGAAGTCGTGGCCATCCGCCGCCGCGCCCGGCACGGCCACGAACGCCATGCCCGCCCGTACTTCGCGCGAGTCGTGCGTGATCCCCTGGAGCGCGGGCATCGGCCCCACGAGGCGCGCCTGCGGCCAGGCCTTCAGCAGGTCCACAGCCCAATCATAGGGCTTCGACTATCAGGGTTTTCCCCAATAGAACTCGTGTGCGCAGGCGTCCGATATTACCAGGTGCCGGTCAGACTAGCTCTCTGCCGGCATTGCTTATGCTCCAAATACCCCGCCACCCGGCGCTCGCTCCGGCGAGCGCCCAGCACGCTCGTCGGCTGCGGACCCGGACGCACTCCGCGCCGGCCGCCCGCCTGGGCTTCCGGCGCTACCTCGTGGCCTGCCTCGGTATCGCCACGACCGCCGCCGGACTCGCCCTCATCGTCTCGGCTCTCGCGCTCATGGCCGACCGCCGCCCAACCGCCGAAGCGAGCGCCATCGACCCCGAACCCGTCGTCTACTTCCAGCTCGTGTCCGCGGGCAGCGCGCCCGACGTCGACCTGGCCCTCCTTGCCTCAGAGGACGCGCCTCTAGCTGAGGCGACGGAGGAGGCGGCGCGTGCGGCGCCTCCCGAGGATGCGGTGCGGGAGGCCCGCGAGGCAGCAGCGGTGGCGAAGGTCCTGGAGGCTATTGCGCTCCTGGCCGCCGATGCGGTCGACGCCGACCAGGCGCGCTCGCTGCACGCTCTCGGCCTGCCGGCGCCACCGGCCGCGCCGCTTGCGGAGGCCCCTCAAACGCCTCCCGCCGGCCCGGCCCCGGCCGCGGAGCCGGTGGGCTCGTCCCCACCCCCGCCGGCCGCCCTCGCCGTCGCGGAAATCGAGCGCATCTTCCCCGGCATCCAGGTACTGCGCTCGATCAGCAACGTGAACGTTACGTTCTATGACTGCGCTGGCCAGGGCTTCTGCGGCAACATGGCGAACGGGCGCAAGGTCTATCAGGGCGCCGCCGCCTGCTCCTACGACCTCCCCTTCGGCACCCGTTTCTTCATCGAAGGGGACCCTACTGGCCGGATATACCGCTGCGAGGACCGTGGCCTTCTCGCCAACACCTGGGTCGACATTTTCTGGTACCACCCGTCAGACGGCTGGCGATGGCAGGAAGCGGTCGGACGCCTTGCGACCATCCACATCATCGAGTGGGGCGAGTAAGGACGCGGGCCGATAGCCCGGGCAGCGCGTCCTCAGTACTTGGGCTCGTACAGCTCAACCTGGCCCGCGCAGGGCACCTCGAGCATTGCCACGCGGCCCCAGTCCTCCTCGCGGACCGGGCCGGCGAACGTCGCTCCCTTAGCCTTAAGCTCGGCGACCGTCGCCTCGATGTCCCTCGGGGCAGCCGGTCCTGACTCAGAGGCCGTTCTTCGCCACTACCTCTTTGTCGTAGAGGATGTTACCGGTGAACTGCGCCGGGTCCTGCTGCATGATCCAGACCGTCGCCTTGCCCATGTCGACGGCCTCCTCGAAGTTGAGGTCAGGGTTCTCCGGGTCGTTCCGGGCGAAGCGGTTGCCCGGAGTGGCGATCCCGCCCTGGGGCGAGAGCACGTTCACGGCGATCTTGTGTGGCGTCAGCTCGCGGGCCAGGCCCTGGGAGAAGCGCTCCAGGCCAGCCTTGATCATGCCGTAGAAGGAGCCGCCGATCTGCGTCCCCGGTGGCACGTTGTACGGCCCCGGTCCGGGGAAGACCGCCGCCCGCGAGGACACGTTGATGATGTGCCCGCCGCCACCCTCGATCATGTGGGGCAGCGCATACTTGATGGCCATGAGGGGCGCCCGCCCGTCGACCCGCCAGATCAGGTCGAGATGGCGAGGCTGCACGGTGAGCATGTTCCCGGGGATCAGGATGGCGGCATTGTTCATCAGCATGTCGATCCGCCCGAAGCGCTCAATCGTCTTCGCCACCAACTGCTCCAGGTCTTCGTCCTTGGAGACGTCGCATTTGACGGGGAGGGCCTCGCCACCCCGGTCTTCGACCTCTTTGGCCACGGAGTAGATCGTCCCTGGCAGACGCTTGTCCCAGACGGTCTCGCTCCGCGCCGCTACGACCACGCTCGCGCCTTCGGCGCCCAGCGCAACCGCCACGTCCCGGCCGATGCCGCGGCTGGCGCCCGTTATGATGCAGACCTTGCCCTTCAGGCTCATTTCGCGCTCCTTGGAATCAGGCGTCTGGGACCAGGCGGGCCTCATTGTAAGCCGGGCGGCAAAGGGGTCAATCGGCCGTTGCGCATAAGGCTGTATTAGGCCAAGCTAAGATTGAGTGTTAGCCTACCCTAATACAGGAGCGCATCTGATGAACGCATCTCTGAAATCGGCCGGCATCCTGCTTTTGACGCTGGTCTCTGCCTTCATGGTCGCCTGCGGCGGCGGTCAGGACAAGGGCCGGGAGAAACTGGTCATCGCCATCCAGCCCACGCAAGCGGCGACCGAAATGCTGGAGAAGGCTAAGCCGCTGGAGCGCTATCTCGAGGAGCGCCTCCAGGGCGTCGACGTCGAGATCTATGTGCCCCTCAGCCAGTCCGGCGTCATCGAGGCCCTGCGCTTCGGCCAGGCCGACATCGCCTTCATGGGCGCCTGGCCGGCCCAGCTGGCCGTCGAGCGCGCGGGCGCCGAGCTTGCCCTCGCCGAAGTGCGCGAAGTCAGCATCGGGTCCGAGAAGCAGGAGCGCCCCTACTACTTCTCCTACTGGGTCGTCCCTAAGAGTAGCGCCGCCACTTCCCTGACCGACCTGCGCGGCAAGAAGGCCTGCTTCCCCAGCGCCGTCTCCGGCTCAGGTTACGTCGGCCCCATGGGCCGCCTGGTCGAGCTTGGCTATGTATCGAAGCCCGAAGCGGGCAAGGAGGCTAACCCTAAGTCCTTCTTCGGCGATGTCGTCTTCGGCGGTGGCTACCAGCAGTGCTGGGAGGCCCTCCGCTCCGGCCAGGTCGACGTCACCGTTATCGCCGGCGACGTGTCTGCCAGCCTTTACAACGAGGTCCTCGGCGCCACGCGCGTGCTCGAGCAGCAGGGTCCGCTGCCATCGCACGCCGTCCTGCTGTCGAAGGACTTGCGGGAGCCGCTGCGCACCCGCGCCGTCGAAGCGCTCATGGGCCTCGGCGACCCTCAGTACCGGGACCTGATGCGCGGCTTCATCTCCGGCATCTTCGTCCGCTTCGAGAAATCGGACGCGGCGACCCACCTCTCGGCCTTCAAAGGCTACCTCGCCCTGACCGGCCTGGCGTTCACAGAGACCGTGCGGTGAAAGAGGACGGCGATGCCGTTGGCTGCGAAGACGTCTGGTTCGCCTACAGGAGGGACGCCTGGGTCCTCCGCGGCGTAACGCTCTCCGTCGCTCCGGGCGGCTTCGTCGCGATTCTCGGCCGTTCCGGGTCGGGCAAAACGACGCTCGTAAAGGTGCTCGCCGGGCTGATGCAGCCGGACCGCGGTGCCGTACGCCTCCTGGGCCAGGACGTGAGCCGCGGGACACCCCCTGGCCTCCGGCGCCGGGTCGGCTACATCCCGCAGCAGCTTGGCCTCGTCCGCAGCCTGAGCGCCCTGGATAACACGCTCATGGGCCTCCTCGGGCGGCGCAAAGGCCTCGCCACCCTCGCCGGCCTCTTTCCCTCGGCGGACATCGCGCAGGCCCGCTGGTGGCTCGAACGCCTGAGCATCGGCCACAAGGCTTCCGAGCCCGTCTACCGCCTCAGCGGCGGCGAGCGCCAGCGCGTCGCCATCGCCCGGACGATGCTGCAGGGCCCGGAGATCGTGTTCGCCGACGAGTTCGTCTCCGACCTCGACCTGCCGCGCGCCGCCGAAATCCTCGCGCTCATGCGCTCGATCAGCGAGGACCAGGGCATCACGTTCGTGGTCAACCTGCACGACCTCCCCCTGGTCCGCGAGTTTGGCGGCCGGGCACTGGTGCTCGACGAAGGCCGCATTGTCCTCGACCTACCGGCAGCCGAGGTCTCGCATACCACCCTGGAGGCGGCCCTGAGGTGAGGCGCGACGCCTACGTCGTCGGGCTTTCTGCCCTCATAGTCGCCGTCCTCCTCGCCGATGTCGGCCTTTTCGACCTCGACCGCCTGGCGCGGGGACTCGAGAACCTCGGCACCTTCAGCAAGGACACCGTCCCGCCAGACTTCGGGATCGTCCCCGACCTCGTCGACCCCCTGGTCGAGACCGTCGAGATGGCCGTCGCCGGGACCTTTCTTGGCTTCGTCCTCTCGGTGCCGCTTGGCCTCGTCGGAGCGCGCAACCTCTCGCCCCTGCCGCTGGTCGCCGTCGCCCGCCTGATCGTCGCTGTTACCCGCACCATCCCAACGCTGGTCTGGGCGATCCTGTTCGTGATCATGGTAGGCCTGGGGCCGCTGGCGGGCACGCTCGGCATCGCCATTTACACGGTGGGCTACCTGGGGAAGCTTTATGCCGAGGCCTTCGAGGCCGCCGACCCGGAGGTCGTCGAAGCCGTCCGCGGCGTCGGCGCCTCGCGTGCTCAGCTCGCGCGATTCGTCCTCTGGCCGGAAGCGGCTAACAGCCTCCTCAGCCAGCTCATGTTCATGGTCGAGTACAACATCCGTGCCTCGTCCATCCTCGGCTTCGTCGGCGCGGGCGGCATTGGCTTCTACATCCAGGTGTACGTCCAGACGCTGCAGTACCAGCGCCTTGCGGCTCTCCTCCTCCTTACGCTGGCGCTAGTATTGCTCCTGGACGTGCTCAGCGCCTGGGTAAGGGAGCGCTATCTCCTGACGGCGCGCTGAGCGCCCCGGGAGGTAGCACGATCGAGCCGCACGGCCCCCCTCCGCGGACGAGACGACAGGGCGGCAGGCCGCTGCTGGGCCTGCTGTTCGCCGGTTCCCTTTTTCTTGGCGGCTGCTCCTTCTGGCGCACTGAGGCCGCCATCGACCACACGACCATTACGGTCGTGAACTACAACATGATGCATGGCCTCTACGACGAGGACCCCCGCGCCCCTGACTTCGACCGCTTCGCCGACCGGCTGGCCCTGCTGGCGCGCGAGCTCAGCGTCCTGAAGCCGGACATCCTCGTCCTCCAGGAGTTCGCGAACAGCCCGGTGGCTGGCTACCCGGACGTGCGCGTCGTGCTCATGGATGCCTTGGGCCCGGACTACCGGATGGTCTTCGGCGAGGCCGGCAGCACGCGCATCAACGAAGGCACCCTCGGCCGCATGACCATCACGCGCCTGCCGGTGGTCTCGGCCGCGAACCGCCCCATCTTTCAGGGAAGGTCGGCCCACCGGGTCACGGTGCAGACGAAGGGCGGCGTCATCGACATCTACAACGTCCACCTCGAGGGCCCGGAGCTCGTCGGCCACCAGGAACTCGAGGTCGTCCGGCTGCTCACGTTCATCGACTCCGCCGGGCGCAACCAGAACCCGGTGATCCTCGCCGGCGACTTCAACTCCCGTCCCGGCGATGCCGCCCTCGTCCGCGTCGCCCAGCTCGGTTTCCGCGACGTCGCCGCCGAGAAGTACGACGTGACCTGCGAGAAGGCGGGCGACCCTGGCTGCACTCGCGCCACCGCCCCCTCTCTGGTCAACAACCTCCGGAACCTCGCCGATATCCGCATCGACTACATGTTCGTCCGCGGCGGCCTGGACATCGACCTCAAGACCGTTTCGGCGGCGCCTTTCCTAAACAGGCCCCTGCAGACGGACACGCGCGAGCTCCTCTGGGTCTCGGACCACATCGGTATCCAGGCTACGTTCGAGGTCGTCCGCCAGCCCGCCCTACGCCCCGGCGCCCGCCTGGCGCCACGCGGTTGCGAGGTCGCGCTCGCCAGCCCGCCGCCCGCGTCGGCGCCGCGCGCCGCCTTCCTCCGCCGCGAAGACGATGATGACCAGGACGGCCTCGCCTAAAGGTAGTCCGCGAAAGTTGGCCGCAGGCGGGAGAAGACCCAGGTCCCCAGCGCCGCTATCGCTGCCGTAAGGACTACCGCCGGCAAGATTTCGGCGCCGGGAAGCTCGTTCTTCACCAGCAGGTCCCTCCAGGCTTCCAGCAGCGTAGAGAGCGGGTTCAGCTTCAGGATGTCGTCGTAGGGGTGTGGCGCTGCCGATAGCGGGTACAGGATCGGCGTCGCATAGAACAGCAGGCCCAGCAAGACGTCTACCAGGTGCTCAAGGTCCCGGAACTGCACGTCCAGCGCCGAGAACATGAGCGCCAGCCCCGTCGTCAGCGTCAACTCGACGCCCAGCAGCAACGGGATCCCGACGACCCACTCCGGCCCCGGCGTGCGTCCATCGAGCAGAAGGAAGATCACCAGGACCGGCAGGGACAGGAGGAAGTGCACAGTGTTGTTCGCGATTGTCGCCAGCGGCAGCACGTACGCCGGGAAGGGGACCTTCTTGACCAGCGAGCCGTTGTTCGCGAATAGAGGCGTGGCGAAGAGCAGCGAGACCTGGAACAACGTCCAGGGCAACAAGGCGCTCAGCAGGAAGAGGTGAAAGGGGATCGGCGTCTGCACCCGCAGCGCCTTGTGCAGCGCGAACCAGACCACCAGTCCGAAGAGCAGCGGCTTCGCCGCCGTCCAGAAGAAGCCCAGCACCGTGTCCTGATAGCGCAGCTTCAGGTCGCGGCGCGTGAGCAGGTAGAGCAGCTCCCAGGCGTGCGTCAACTCCGCGAGACGCGTCGTGCCGCCGCCAAGGGCTGCCGTCGTGCCAGTCACGATTGGATCGTAGGCGGCATCGTCGCGGGCGGCTAGCCCCGCGCACTCTCATTGCTCGTTGTAGGCCGCTCTTGCAAGATCGCCCTGTAATTTGAGCGTCGAATCCCTGCCCTACACGCTCCTGCTCCTCCTGGGCCAATTCGCTGCCGGCTCTGCCTTCGTGACGCTCCTCGTCCACCTCCGCGGCACCTTCGAGGCCGCCTTCATCCGCACCTGTACCTGGCTTGCCGTTTCCGCCGGCGCCCTGGCCGCCCTCACTGCTCTCGCCATCGACCCCAGCCCCGTGGTGGACGCGTATCCCATCGAGACCGATGTCATGCGCGGCATCCGCGGCATACTGCTCGCCTTCTTCCTCTTCAGCCTCGCCTACGCCTACTTCGTGCGGCAGGAAGGGGAGACCATGCTCGCCGCCGCCCTGGGCAGCACCACGGCCGCCCTGGGCGCCATTGCCCTCGTTTTGATGGCCCTGCTCGTCCGCGAACCCGTCTGGAGCGTCGCCGGGCCGCTCCTGACGCTGTTCTCGGGTGCCCTCACGCTGGGAGCGGTCACGGTCGCCATGATCTGGGGCCACTGGTACCTGGTGAACCCCCGCCTGCCCGAAGGACCCCTGAACGAGATTTCCCTCCTCACCCTTGCGGCCCTGCTGACCGAGTTGGTCATAACAGCAATAAACGCCGCCGTCCCTGCCGGGCGAGAGCTCGCCTCGGACGCCTTGCTCGCGGTGGACCTCCCGGAGAACCCCGCCTTCTGGCTCAGGATCGGCGTCGGCCTTGTTTTTCCGGCCGTGCTCGCCTTCATGGCCTACAAATCGAGCACGGAAAGGGCGATGATGTCCGCCACAGGCCTCCTGTACATCGCCGTCGGCGCGGTGCTCGCCGGCGAAGCGGTTGGGCGCGGGTTACTCTTCGTTACCGCCTCGCCCGTGTAGCGCAGGCTGTCTCCCCGGAGGGAAGCGATGAGGATACTGGTAATCGGTCAGGCGGCCTTCGGGCAGGAGGTGTTCAACCGCCTGCGCGACGCCGGCGAGGAAGTCGTGGCCGTCGCCGCCCCGGCGCAGTCCCTCAGCGGCCGCACCGACCGCCTCCGCGCCGCCGCCGATGCCGCCGGCGTCCCCGCGGTCGAAACGGCAAGTCTGCGCGACCCAGCCGTCCAGGCGCGGCTGAGGGAGGCCGCGCCCGATCTCGGCGTGATGGTCTACGTCAGCGACCTCATCCCCGTCGACGTCCTCAACCTGCCGAAGCACGGCACCATCCAGTACCATCCCTCGCTGCTGCCGAAGCACCGCGGCCGCAGCTCGATCAACTGGGCCATCATCAAGGGCGAGACGACCACCGGCGTCACCATCTTCTGGCCCGACGCGGGCTGGGACACTGGCCCCATTCTCCTGCAGCGCGAGGTCGAGATCGGCCCGGACGACACCGCCGGCAGCCTGTACTACGACAAGCTCTACCCCATGGGCATCGAGATGATCCTGGAGGCCGTCAAGCTCGTCGCCGCGGGCCGCGCGCCGCGCATCCCCCAGGACGAGTCGCAAGCCACCTACGAGAAGCCCGCCGAAGACCCCCTCGTCCGCATCGACTGGCGAGATCCGGCCCGCGACGTCTACAACCTCATCCGCGGCTGCGACCCCAGCCCCGGCGCCTGGACCCGCTTCGAGGGTGCAAAGGTGCGCCTGACGGACGCCCGCCTCCAGCCCGGCGAAGCCGCCCCTCCCGGCGTAGTCGCAGCCGTAAGCGAAGAAGGGATCCTCGTAGGCGGCCGCGGCGGCTCTATCCTCGCGCGCAAGCTTAGCCCGGCCAGCGGCCCCGCAGTCCCAGCGCGCGAGTTCGCGCTCGCCCACGGCATCACCCCCGGCGCCCGCTTCCTCAACCCCAAGAGGTCATGACCCCCGGCACGCGTCGCGTCATCGCAGATGCCGGCGGTGGAGGCTCGAGGCCCGCTGGCAGTTGTGTGAAGCGCCGGCGCCCGGTGAAGTGCTGGCCTGCGGAAAGCTCGCGGCTATCCGCGAGGGATCAGGGGCGTGGACTCGACCAACTTCGCCAGGACGATGCCCAGGATATAGAGGACAAACATCGGCACGGCGACCACCGCCTGGGTGACCGGGTCAGGCGAGGGCGTAATGATGGCGGCGATGACGAAGACGGCCACGATCACGTACCGCCACCAGCCGATTAGCCGCTTCGAGGTCACGAGGCCGATCTTCGCCAGGCCCATGATCACGAGCGGCAACTCGAACGCTAGGCCGGTGACGAGCATGAGCCGGGTGATGAAGTCCACGTAAGCCTTGACCGAGATGAAGGGGTCGGCCACGTCGCCGGGCGTCGAGAACAGAAAGCCCAGGGCCGGCGGGAGCTCGATGTAGTACGCGAAGGCGCAGCCCAGGACGAACATCACGCTGGCAAAGATGACGATTGGGTAGGCCCAGCGTTTCTCGTTCTTCGTCAGGCCGGGGCCAACGTAGGCGATGAACTGCCAGAGGATCATGGGCATGGCCAGCGCCAGGCCGACCAGGAGGGAGACGCGGAAGAATGTGGTCCAGTACTCGAGCGGCTGCGTGAAGACGAGGTCAAAGTTCTCCACGCGGTCCTCTGCCGGTTTCTTCATCCACTTCAGGACCCAGGTGGTGATGGGATAGAACGCGAGGATGGTGGTAATGACGAGCGTGACAGCGCAGATGATGAGACGGTTCCGGAGCTCCTGGAGGTGCTCCAGGATGGTCATCGTCTTTTCGTCGTCCTGCGAGGGGTCGGGCTTGCGTTCCTCCGGGGCGCGCGGTAGCTGGCTCGCCATCGCCGTCCCCTAGGTCGCGTCGCTGCCGGCGCGACGGCGGCGGCTGGGAGCGGGCTTGAACCACTCCTCATCGGAAGGGGGCTCAGAAGCTCTCGCGTCTGGCTCGCCCTCGGGCGCCGCGGCCTCGGCTGACATCGCCGCCTCCTGGAGGGCGGTGGAGTCGATCTCTCTGCCCTGGCCGTTCGCGGCGGCTGCGCCGGTGAACGGGATGACGTTTCCGCCCGCTGCCTTCTCTACGTCGGCGGCTTCGCGCACTTCGCGGCCCGCCTTGTCGATCTCCTCGAAGACCGACCGCGTGTCGCGGCGGAGGACTTCGCCGATTGCCTTGAGGTCCTCGCGGCTGGCGCCAGTCTCCCTCTCGAGCTCGCTCATCACCTCGGAGAAGTCCTTGCGGACGTGGTTTGCGTAGGCCTGGGCCTGGCGGATCCAGCGCGCGAGTTGGGCGGCGACTTCCGGCAAGCGCTCTGGCCCCACGACTATGACAGTGAGGGTAAGGATGACCAGGAGTTCCGGGATCCCTATACCGATGAACTGCATCGTGCCCCTGCAATGAGCCCTGCCGTCAGGTGGCGGGCGTCAGGTCAAGGTTAACCCATATGCACATACGTCGCACGGCGGCGCCCTGGACGCCTCCGCCGCGCGCCCGAGGGCATGCGCCCGGTCCGCGCAGGAGCGATGGCCGGCCAGAGGCCGCGGGCGGCCTGCAGCCCGAATGCCCTCCGGAGCCGCGGACGTGACAATGCCGCCGGCGGATGCGCGGCGGCATTGACGGAAGGCGTGAGTGCGCTAGTTGTCTTCGATGCCGAGGTCTTTTAGATAGTCGATGGCGTCCTGGACGGTGACGATCTTCTCCGCGTCCTCGTCCGATATCTCCAGAGTCTTGCCGTCTTTGCTGAACTCTTCCTCGAGCGACATGATCAGCTCGACGAGGTCCAGGGAGTCGGCGTTGAGGTCGTCGACAAAGGATGCCGAGGGGACTACCTGCTCCTCATCGACCCCCAACTGGTCGACGATGATTTTGCGTACGCGCTCGAAGACGGTGGGCAAGTTAGTCAACCTCCTGCTCGGACCGCGCCTGCTTCCCTTCCCCGCTGAGGGCGCCAAGGACGCCGTTTACAAACTTCGGGGAACTCTCGCTGCCGAATGCCTTCGCAAGCTCCACAGCTTCATTTATGGCGGCTGGAACCGGTGTCAGATTATCCACTAAGAACTCCCTTATCGCAATACGAAGTATGTTCCGGTCAACGGGCGCCAGCTGCTCCGCCGGCCACAGCGGCGCCGTCCGCGCGATGGTTGCGTCGATTTCATCCCGGTGCGCGATCACCCCTTCGAGGAGCGTGCGAGCGAAGCGTGCGGGCTGTGGCGCCAGGCCTTCCTCCTCGATGAGGCGCTCCAGGGTCACGGGCGATTCGTGGCCGGCGACATCGGCCTCGTAGAGGGCCTGGAGGACCAGTTCGCGCGCTTTGTGGCGCGGGTCGGCCATGCTCCTACGTCATTCCGCCGTCGACGGCGATTACCTGGCCGGTCAGGTACGAAGCTTCCTCCGACGCGAGGAAGGCGACCAGGGGGCCGATCTCATCGGCAGTTCCAAAGCGCCCCATCGGAATGCGCTTGATGATCTCTTCGACCTGGAGATCGGTCAGGTCGGAGGTCATGTTGGTGCGTACGGGCCCGGGCGCGACCGCGTTCACGGTGATGTTGCGGCTCGCCACCTCTCGCGACAGGGAGCGGGTGAACCCGATGACGCCAGCCTTGGCCGCCGAGTAGTTGGTCTGACCGGCGTTGCCGACCAGGCCGGCGGCGCTGGTGATGTTGATGATCCGGCCCCAGCGCTGCCTCAGCATGGGCCGGATCACGGCTTTCGTGCACAGGAACGTGCTGCGCAGGTTGGTGTTGATGACGCTGTCCCAGTCCTCCTCCGACATGCGCATGAGGAGGTCATCGGCGGTCTTTCCAGCGTTGTTCACCAGGATGTCGATGCGGCCGAAGCGCTCCACGGCCTCATCCACCAGCCGCTGCGCGAATTCACCAAGGGTCACGTCTCCCTTGACGAGCGCAACCTGGCAGCCTTCGCCATCGATCTGCGCGGCCACGGCCTGGGCAGCGGAGTCATCCGAGCGGTAGTTGATGACGACGCGCGCCCCCGCCCGGGCGATGTGCCTGGCGATCGACGCGCCGATGCCGTCGGGACGGCCCGCGCCGGTGACGATGGCAACCCTGCCCTCGAGGGTGTACAAGCGATCTCCCTACATCTTGAGCTGGCCCGCGTCGGCGTAAGTCGAGACGTTGGCCAGCGTGGCGTCTGGAGCCAGTCTCCGTACCAGCCCGGTGAGGACCTTACCGGGACCAAACTCGACGAAGGCGGTCACTCCCGCCGCGGACATGTTAACGACGGACTGGTGCCAGCGTACAGGGCTAATGATCTGCCGGGGCAATTCCGCGCGCACGTCATCGGCCGTCCGCAGAGGCACCGCGGCCACGTTGGACATCACCGGGACCGCGGGCGGGCCGATCTCTGCCCGCCGCACTGCTTCTTCGAGCCCTTCGACAGCGGGGCGCATCAGGCGGCTGTGGAAGGCGCCACTCACGTTCAACTCCAGCGCGCGCCGGGCGCCCCGCTCTTTCGCCAGGGCCAGGGCCCTCTGGACAGCCTCGCGCGTGCCGCCCACGACCGTCTGGTCCGGGAGGTTGAGGTTGCAGACATCGGCGCCGGCCTCGCGACAGACGGCTTCGACGTCTTCCTCGCGCATGCCCATTATCGCGGCCAGCGTGCCGGGGTTCGCCTCGCCGGCCTCCGCCATGAGACGGGCGCGCACTTCGATCAGACGCAAGCCTTCTTCAAGCGACAGAGCGCCGGCCGCCACGAGGGCGGAATACTCCCCGAGGGAATGCCCGGCGACGAAGGCGGGGCGGGCCGTGATGGCTCCTGCCTCGAGAGCCGCCGCGAGCGCCGCGAGGCTTACGGCCATGATCGCGGGCTGGGTAATGCGGGTGTCTCTCAGCTTCTCTTCGGGGCCGTCGAAGCAGACCTGCGTGAGGCTGAAGCCGAGCACGCGGTCGGCGGCCTTCAGGACCTCGCGGCCGGCAGGCGACGACTCCCAGAGGTCGCGGCCCATGCCAACTTCCTGGGCGCCCTGGCCCGGGAAGAGCCAGGCGACGTTCGAGGCCGTTTGCTTGGGTAGCTCTAGCGGACCGCTACTGGCCAAGGGACGGGCCCGGGATCTCCAAGGCCTCTCGCCCCTTGTAGTAGCCGCAGACCGGACAAGCGTGATGAGGACGCCGCATGTTCCGGCACTGGGGACAACGAGTGAGGCCCGTGAGCTTCAGCGCGAGGTGACTGCGGCGCTTGCCCTGGCGGGCTTTTGGATAGCGCTTCTTTGGCAGTGGGGGCACGGCTAATCCTTCCCTATCAGGCCGCTACTCTTGAGGCGCGCCAGCTCCGCCCAACGACTGTCCACGGTTGCGGCCTCGCAGGCACACTGGCCCTCGTTCAAATCGGCGCCACATCGCGGGCACAGGCCGCGGCAATCGCTGCGGCATACGGGCGCGATCAAGAGGCAGACTTCGCGATACTGCCTTACAGCTTCGCTGAGGTCAAGTATATGCCTCTCGTCGATCAGGAACGCATCGGGGTCCCGTTCGTCGGAGGGCATGGGCTGGCCCGTGCGCGGGTCGAACAGGATCTGGAACTCCTCCTCGAACTTTATGTCGACTTGCTCGTCCAGGGCCTTCAGGCAGCGGCTGCAAGTCTCCGGCTCCACGAGGCCCAGGTCCGCGCGCACCAAGACGCCCGCCCGCGTGCGCAAGAACTCCACCTGGCCCCGGACCCTCTCGGAGGGGTGGCCCTGCGTCTCCAGGACGAAATCGACCTCGTGGTTGCGCGTCGCGCCTATGGCCTCGAGCAGGAGGCCGGATACATTGAACCGCATTGAAAACCCTGATTCTAGGATAAGGGCCGGCCGCTGCCTTTGAAAGGCAGGCGGCCTGCAGTGGCGTTGCTGCCTGCCTTAACCGAAGCCTATAATCCGGAACGGCCGGCCTGGGCAGGACCGGTACTCCCCTCCCCTGGACCTTCATGACCAGCGCCGCGGACCTGTTCGGCCTCCAGGAGATCGACCTTGCGCGCGACTCGCGCCGGGCGCTCATCGCCGACATCGACTCCCGTCTCGCCGAACCCCAGGAACTCATCGTGGCCCGAGAGCGTGTACAGTCCGCCGAGGCGGAGATCGAGGCCATCCGCCGCGAGCAGCGCGAGGTGGAAGCGCAGCTCGATGACCTGGACTCCAAAATTGGCACCCTGGAGAAGAAGCTGTACGACGGCTCGATCCGCAACCCCAAGGAGCTGACGGACCTCCAGAAAGAGGTGGAGCACCTGAAGCAGAGGCGCAGGGCCCTGGACGAGCAGGGCCTGGCGCTGATGGAGCGCAGCGACGAGGCGGCAGCGGCGCTGGAGAAGGCGCGACAGCAGGCCGCCGAGTTGGAGCGAGCCTGGCGCCAGGACGTGGCGGACCTCAAGGCCACGCAGGAGCGGGCGCGGCGCGAGGTGTCCCAACTGGATGAAGAGAGGCAGCGCCGCATCCAGGCGATGGAGCGGGACGTCCTGAGCCTGTACGAGGCGCTGCGGCCGAAGAAGGCAGGGCGGGCTGTGGCCCGCGTCGAGCGCGGCGCCTGCCAGGGCTGCCGCCTTAGCCTGCCGACCCACGTCGTCCAGCGCGCCCGGTCTGCCGGCACCATTGTCCAGTGCCCCAGTTGCGAGAGGATCCTTGTCGCAGGTTAGTGGGAGAACGCGGCCGGGGCGTCACAGGGCGCGATGAGGGCCGCCGGCTACTTTCGCCAGACGGCGGGCGAGCGCGGCGCAGACTCGCTCGCGCGGCAGCAGCGCGCCTTCCTCGACTACTGCGAGCGCCAGGGCTATGAGGTCGCGGCGACCTTTGCCGAAGAGCCAAAGGTCGAGGACGGCGCCGCCTTCGCGCAGCTTATCGACTTCCTCAAGCGTCCCGAGAAGGGCTTCGTCGCCGTGGTCGCGCGCGACCCGGCTGTGCTCTCGGACGACCCCAACACGTCGGCGGCGCGTTACCTAGAAATCGAGAGCCTGGGAGGCCGCGTCGAGTTCATGGAGGGTGGCGAGGACTCCCTGGCGACGCTGCTCAGCGCCTGGGAGAAGGGCAGCAGCGAAGGCATGAGCGCCCGCGTCCGCAATGCCATGCGGCGCAAAGCCGTCAAGGGCGAAGTACTGGGCCGCCCTCCCTACGGCTACAGGGTCGGGGCGCGCAACCGCCTAGAGCTCGTGCCGGAGGAGTCGGTCGTCGTCCGTTACATCTTCCGGCTCTACTTGCACGAGGGAATCGGCATCAGGCTCATCGCGCGGCGCCTCAACGAGGAGGGCCTGCGCACGCGGAGGAACCGGCCCTGGAGCATGGTCAGCATCCGCGACATCCTCCGCAACCGCGCCTATCTCGGCACTTACCAGCGCCTGGGAGTCCGGGTGCCGGGGACTCACCCCGCCCTGGTCTCCCCGGACGACTTCCGGAAAGTGGAGGAACGCCTGAACGCCCGGCGCACGAACTACTCGCCGCGCAACGTCCAGCCCTTCCTGCTTTCCGGCCTCGTCGTCTGCGGGCATTGCGGCAACAGGATGATCGGCGTCAGCCGGCGCCAGAGCTGGCGCCGGCGCAGCGACGGTGCGGAACGCGCGGCGTCCTATCGTTACTACCAGTGCGAGTCGCGCACCAACCAGGGCGTCTGCGGCTACCACACCCGCCGCGCGGAGGAGCTGGAGGAGATGGTGCGGCAGCAGGTCATCGATACAGACCCGAGGCAGCTCCACGGAGCCGGCGATGACAGCGCTGTACTCGCGGAGTGGCAGGCG